>CAYUZL010000001.1:0-4012 GCA_964449725.1 uncultured Alteromonas sp.
ATTCAGAATAGATCAAAAATATTATCTTTCAGCGTTACTATGGCCTGTAAACCATTTATTTATCGTGCAGTTCGTTGCCTTTATACAACCACTCCACTTCATTCAATTTATCGGTAATGTCTTTTTCATTTTTAATATCAATCCAGCCTTCGATATTGTTGAACTTATCGATAAAAAATAGGATTTTAGTACCGATATTCTCTGAATAGAGGGCTTCGTCATCATAGCTAAAAGCCCGACTACGTAAATACTCTTCAATAGGAGCTTTCCACCCTTTATCAAATTTGTACCAATACTTGTTTGTAGAGAAAGCGATTTTTTCTTCGACATGATTGGGTACATCATCTATTGTCACTAATTGTCCAATAGCGACAATCTCTGATTTAGAATAAAGCTCATCAATCATGGTATTTAAACGGTCTAGGTAACCATCGTCCCAATCTTTTTGAGTAATAATTTCTTTATCAATCGCAATTGATGTTTCTAACAAAAAAGTGGCTCTATCATACTCTTTATATAAACTATCAATAACTTCTTGATTATTGGAATATAAGCAATCATATCTATTAAGCTGCTTGTCTAAGCTAGCAATTGTGCCGACTTCAGATAGAGCCTGCTCAAAATAATGTATATCAACACCCATTTTATCTTCAATAAATGCAATTCCATCTTCCAACGGTGGTTTTTTATCTTCAATTGAAATCAAACACATTGTCGACAAGGTCTCAATTTGTTTAATCAAAATAAAGACATCTACGGCTTTTTCTTTAGTGCGTTCATCTAAAGTAGACGCATTAATGTACTGCATATTAAGTAGTGCACTTAACAATACACTCCATCCAATCCATGTTGTTTTCATTTAAAGCACATTCCTTGTTTATAACTTAAGTAGTGATCGCATTTTATTCTTTATTTCTCGTTCGTTAGTTTGCGTATTATATTCTGAGTTATCGAAATTCACCGATAAAAACAAACTATCTCTAATGGAGCGTAAATCACTAAGGTAATGCTCCATATCAGCGACTTTAACTTCATTGCTAATAGTTTCAAACGAATGAGAAACATCTATCTGAGTGGGCTTTGACGAAACACGTCGAGAGTAATGCATTACATTATCTTTAGTATCAATGTTGCCATTTTCTAACTGCCAATCTATTTCCTTGTGAAAGGTAACGGAAACGTCGTGTTTTATTTTTATGGGGTAGCTAATGGCGAGCGGGTACTCTCTATCTAACACTGAAGGTAAGCTAACAAATGAGTTAATGTTTTCACCATACAAAGATACCGTTAGTAAGGATTCTTTGGGATTCGTCCAATAGTTAACAATATTTAAATCACCATAAAAAGCAAAGGTGTTATTTTCCCGATCATCACTGTGTTGTAACTCAGACGACCACACGATAGTAGGGTAAAGTTGACGAAAATAATTTAAAATATTGGTTTTATATTCTTCAAGGCCAACACTATCTAGGCTCTCTCTCGCCCCCTCAGCAAAGGCTCCCTCATAGTACAATTTGAATGACATTTTAACGGGCTCTTCCACGCCTGAAATGACAAGGGACTCGGTCAACCACGATTGGTGAGGTGCTTGACGACTCAGCGATACATCGACAAGTTTTTCCGTTTTTTTGCTGACGGGCAATGCCAACCCATAATCACCTGAGTCAAAGGTATTTAATTTTCCATACTGATGAGTTTGAGTACCATCAATCCAGTATTCAGCACCGCCAATAATCACTTGGTTGATAACATGGTTAAACACTCCCGGTGACGGTAAACGCGTACCAATCCCTTTTTGCAACTCAGTAGACACCAGAGCGGAACGAGAATAGACGTCTTTTTCGCCAAGTAACCTAGACATCAATAATGCTTTATCTTTACAGTCGCCATAGCGACGTTCAAACACCAAACTAGGTTGGTAGGGTTTATGGGTATTTAGACCTAGCTCCATACCAAAATAACGAATATCGTTTTGCACAAACTGTACAACTTTTTCTACGTATTCTTCTTTCGACTCAGCTTTGCTAAACCATTCATCGTTCATACGTACAAGTTCCGCAGAAAGCGGCTCAGGCGTTTCATATAAAGACATCGCCCACTGGTTAACTTCTTCCCATGTCCTATATTCGCTGAATTCAATATACCCATTGGGAATAAACCAAGCAGGGTATTGATCTTCATTGCGAATAGCTTCGATATCTTTTGCATGCCATGAATAAATACTTTGATTACCGTGGTTTTTCTTCTTAATAGGAATATCAGTCCCTGCTGCTTGATAGTTTAAGTAACTGTTCTTATTAGTGATTAATCTAAAATTCACTTCACCGATAGGGACTCCCCAAGACGTTCCAATTGAGTGAAAGTGTTTTTCGCCGAAAACCGGGTTGTTACCAATTACACTATAGGAATATTCAACCACATCATTTACTCGAACATCCCCCAATACTACTAAAGCGGTAACGGTTCCAGTTAACATTTTATTGGCGAGTTCTTGTTCCGCCTGTATTAACCGAATGTCAGCTTTTTGCTTCACATCAATGGTTTTACCGTTCCGGATTATGTCAAGGGAATGAATTTTCAATGTTTGATAGTCCGGATTAAAACTCATTGAAAATTCCGCCCCCTCTTTTAACCCTTGCTCTAGGTTAATTTCATACGCGAGCTTTCTGTATACCTGTAAGTCAGTTTGGGTCCAATTTACTTGCTCTTCATAACGCAAATAATTAATTGCAAGGCGGGAGTCCTGTTGACGAGCACTCAACGATGAAGAATCAACCCAGCTCGGAACATCATCAAATTCATAAGAAAACTGACGATTATCAGTAATTTCTTGCCCATAAGCAGAATGGCTGACACCCACAGTCAATACAATAGTCATTATCGCGATAAAAAACTGCATTTTAAACATATAACTCTCTCGTAAAATCACTTCTGATAACCTATTTAATTAGCGTTGAAACTGGCTTAATTGGGCGATGTCATACCCCTTTTTTTCAAGCTCATTTAACATACTATTTAATGAAGTATCGAAATATCGTCGTCCAGTGCTTTGCGCTTGATACGATAACGCAACTTGATAAATATCGTCTTCAATATTCAAATCTGGAAACTCGGCTAATAAGCGATTCAATTGAAAAGCGAAATCTTCACGGGACGACAGCAACTGAATAAAGTACTCCATTCCATGGTGACGCCCTTTGCTCATATTTGCCATTTCGTTTAGTAGCTCAGCAATGTCCTCGTTACTTTGGTTACTGGTATCTTTCACAAACAAGAACTGTGCTATAAATGCTTTTGCAACAACACTTCCAGATTCAGAATAAGTAAAAATACGATCAAGTAAAGAATCTAGCGCTTTATCATTATGTTGATTCAAATAACTCTGGGCTAAAAGCACATTAGCTAATTCAGAACGTTCAGCTTGCTGTGCAAACGCACTGGTGATTGCATCATAATCTTGAGTTAACAAATTGGCCCACGCCAGTTCAACAACGACTTCATCTAGGCTCACTGAAGAATAAAGCAGACTCAGGTATCTAGAGGCTTCGATGTCACTATGAATTGGTTCTCCAATAAGCTCAACTAAATACGATTTAAAAAAGTCATAGTTGCTAAAATACCGAAAGGAGAAAGAGTTCGTTTCCACATCGTAACAATGCAATTTAAAATACAGTTTACGTCCAACATGAATGGCTTCACCATCAATAACTTCTATACCTGCATTTGTTAGCAACATGCTGACTTCTGATAATTCACGCACAGGCACTGCGGTTTCAACTGTAGCGCCATTGTGTTCTGCAAATAATGTGGCTGCAATTGAAAATAGTGCATCTCGATAGGCATTGGCGTCACTTTCATTACCCGTATTTTCGGCACAGTATTTGAGTGCGGTATACCCCCACGCACTGGATTTATTATAGTCTAGTAACTGTTCGGTTATACGATTAAAGCTATCTTCACAATAGCTACTTTGTGGCATATCGGCCATTTCATTCACCAGACTTAAATAAGG
>CAYUZL010000002.1:0-2991 GCA_964449725.1 uncultured Alteromonas sp.
GATAGATACGACTAACAAGCTATGACTGTATTCGCTCATTAAATCTTTTGACACAACAAGAGCAAATAGGGCGGTAGCTAACCCTCTTGGGCCAAACCATCCTAAAAACAGCTTAGACACTAAAGGCATTTTGGTGCCGAGTAAAGAAAGGTAAATAGCGAGTGGCCTTACAAAGAACAAACTGACCAGAATGTACAGCGCTACATCCCACGTAATGTGGTGAAGTGCTTCAGGTAATAGCCCTAGACCGATGGCTGTAAACGCAGACCATACCAAAAGCTGACCTTCAGTTTCCGTAAACTGGTATATAAATCGACAATGGCCTTTAACTTGGTTACCAAATACCAAACCTGCAATAAACGCGGAGATAAAGCCATTTCCGCCTATTATGGTGGCGCTCAAATAAGACGTGCCTGTTAAGGCGAGTACACCAATGCCTTCATATACATTTGAGGTCAAATTTTTCGATTCAGCAAATAAGAATAACTTACCACTGGTCCATCCCATAGCTACTCCAACGGCAATGCCGATGAGTACTTGGCTACCGCCAAAGATTAGCCAATGTACTGTACTTGTATCCTCTGCTGACGAGGCAACGAATAAAGCGGCAAAAAATAAAATAAAGGGAAGTGCTAGCCCATCATTTAAGCCACTCTCTACAGTCAGTGTTTGGCGTGTGTTCACTGGAACCGCTTTATTTTGAATAACGGCTTCGCCTAGAGCTGCATCTGTAGGGGCTAAAACTGCGGCCACCAGTGCTACAAATACCCAAGGCCATTCTGGGAAGAACAACAAACCCACACCTGTGCCAATCGCAACACAAAGTGGAAGCCCTATAAGTAACATTCTTAGTGGCCAGCTATTTCGGTATTTTAATCGTTTTAAATTAATTTGGGATGCGTCTAGAAATAGCAGAATAATTAATGCAATTTCTGCTACTAAATGTATGGTTTCTTCCGTTTCTATATCAGTAAAAAAGCCCACATAGGAAAATATTAAGCCTATGGTAATAAAGACGATAGGGGCGGTAATGACGGTTGTTGATAAGCGTTTCGCAAGCATGGTGTAACCACTTACGCAAAACAAAAGCATCAGTATGCCAAGCTCGCTGTTAATTTCCAAAATAGTGTCAGCCTTATTCAGTGAATAGTAAAGTATCTAGACCAATTATGGGCTAATTAACTTTCAGTGCCAATGTTACGTTTTAGCGCTTCAAATAATGATGGCTCCCACGGGCGCATCGCCATTAACAAACCAAAATGCTGTCGCTTGTTTAAAGGAAGAGTTGAATCTTCTAAATTTAGCTGCGCAGCTTCTTTGGTAAGTTGATTCAGTTTTCGTTTTATGATTTCCACTGAGCTAGCAGAATAGCGACCTCGCAGGTAAAAACGAAATGCCCAGGGTTCTTTCTGTTTTGGTGTCATAAATTTAATCATGACTTCTTGTTCCATAAACTGTTCGAGTTTACCTCCGGGGATCCACCTGAAATCTTGTGCAATTAAGGATCGATACTGATTGTTTGGAAGTAAGTCGATGACTTTCAATTTATCGAGTTTAGCCATGAGCTGAATACACTCGTGAATATCAATTTCGTAGTATTCGGTTATTTCATTAAAAGTCCATGCATCTCGCACACAAACTGCAACTAACAAAAGTTTAACGTCAGAAAGTAGCTCATTTTCTTGTTCTTCAGTGAGCTGACTAATGTGTTGAGTTTGTTTCTGAGCAAGGGCAAAAAGATCAGATAAATTCATTTCTAATAATTCACATATTTGCTCTAGCCGAGTAAGAGTAAAGTTCTGAGTAGAGAAAATCCGTTTAATATTGGCTTCACTCATTGCCATTCTCTGGGCGAGATCTTTATAGGTAAATTGCTTTTGCTTTATGAGTTGTTTTAGCACTTTGCTTACATGAGGAATTTGGCTCATTATCAATAAAAGTATTGTATTTGTATACTTTAAGGTTAGCAGATTACTACTTAATAGGAAGAGGTTTATTAATAGTGATCTTTGAAGGATAGTAATAACTCGCTTTTAGCAATACACAGCGAATTATGTATTTTCATTTTATAAGGAAAAAATTATGAGTATTCAACGTCCTTCAAAGGCCTATGCATCAGCGTCAATTTTAGCGTTATGTACAGGTGTGGTTGCTTTCGCTATAGGTTTGTACAACGCGGATATGGAGTTAAATGAAAAAGGGTACTACGTGATCACCTTGCTGTACGGATTATTTTCCACGGTGTCACTGCAAAAAACCGTTAGAGATAAAGAAGAGAATATTAAAACCTCATCGGTATATGTAACCTTGTCTTGGGTATCTACAGGATGTGCTATCGGGTTGCTCATTGTTGGTTTAATCAATGCAGAATTGGCGTTAAGTGAAAAAGGGTTTTATGCAATGGCTTTTGTGTTGAGTTTGTTTTCTGCGGTAACAGTGCAAAAAAATGTAAGGGATGGAGAAGCAAAAGAAGAAACGTCAAATGAATCGTATGAGGTTTCTTCTCAATAGTGTTGATTCCTACCTACATTTGCAAAAACTAAATGTAGGTAGGATGTGTGCGGATTCAACATAATCGGTAAACTACAAAGATGCGATGTCTGTTGTACTGCTATTTTTACTGTAATCTTTACCGGCTAAAAATGTATTGATGTTATGTGGATTACTTCCGTATTGCTCGACAAAAGAGACTAAATCCATGTCATTACATTTTACGTTTTCGACGATATGGTGTTTTCTTAAGCCTGAGTTTTTGATTTCTCTGCTTAGTTTTAGTTTGCTACCACTAGCAGCCGCAATACATAATTTAGTACCAGTTAGATTATCTGTAGCAACAAGCTGAGTAGCAGCATTAGCAACACCAATAGTGCTAAGAGTTAAAACGGTAGTTGCGATTACTTTAGTCAGTGTTTTCATAGTGTTTTTCCTTTGTTTCCAGTTTAAGTATTTCGTCATTGTGACTTGTATTAACTAGAGCAAACGAAATGCCAA
>CAYUZL010000003.1:0-8070 GCA_964449725.1 uncultured Alteromonas sp.
CAGTACAAGTTAAATTAGTGTTCTTCGTACTCCAATTATGGACAAAGCGGATGTTTTTATCTCGTTGAGCTAGATATGAGCTTTATGGTAAAAGAGGACACTAGGTTAACGTCTTTTACAGCCTTTGAGCCTGAAGTGTTCTGAGGGAATGTAGGCCCTCCTCTTTGGAGTAACTTCCCTATAATTAGGTCATTTCAGTACCCTTCAAGCACCTTAGTGAAGTACAATAGGCACTTGTTTATTGTTAAGGCTGTTTGAAATGTCGATTCATTGGTATCCGGGGCATATGCACAAAGCCCAAAAAGAAATGAAAGAAGTGCTTCCGTCAGTGGATTTGTTGATGGAAGTACTTGATGCTCGGATCCCGTATTCAAGTAAAATGTCGAGCCTTGATGCTCTACAGCCCGCTAAACCTTGTATTAAAGTGCTAACGAAAACGGATTTAGCCGATCCTAAATCAACGGAGTTATGGCAAAGACATTTTGAGCAAAACTCCCATGTTAAAACGCTTGCTACAACCACTGATGAACCCGGAAAAACGAAATCCATTATCGATTTATGCCGCCAAATGTTACCGGAGAAGAATGCGAGCGTTAAAAAAATAAACGCCATGATTTACGGTATACCCAATGTGGGTAAATCAACGTTGATTAACATTTTATCCGATCGCATTATTGCAAAAACAGGCAATGAGCCAGCAGTAACAAAAAGTCAGCAACGTATCGATATTGGTAACGGTATCACACTATTAGATACGCCAGGGGTGTTGAAACCTAAAATAGTCAATCCAAACAGCGGATATCGTTTGGCTGCGTGTGCGGCAATTAAAGACACGGCTATTGATTATGAAGACATAGGTTTTTATGTTGCTGAATTTTTGATAAAAGCCTACCCCGAATTGATAGCTGAGCGTTTTAAACTTGATCATATACCAGACACTGAGATTGAATTTCTGGAAATGGCCGCGGCCAATCGAGGTGCGCTTCGTTCAGGTGGACGGGCTAATTTACATAAAATATGTGAAGTACTCATTAATGAATTTCGTTCGGGAAGACTAGGTCGTATCACTCTTGAATTACCTAGCATGATAGCGCAAGAAGAAGACCTTATTGCCATTGAAGAACAGAAAAAGAAAGATGCCGATGCGGCGCGTAAAGCACGTTTTAAGCAAGGCAAAAAAGGCATGAGTAAACACGATATTAAAACAGAGCAACGTAAAATTAGAAAAGAAAAACTTGCCAATAAAAGACAAAGGTAAGGCACACTTTATGAATATTCATCTGTGAAAGAGTGCAATCAATGTGGTAAGTGCTGTGTAAAATACGGCAATGGGCGCTTATCGGTTACCGCCGATGAAGTTGATATGTGGGTATTGTTTAGCCCGGATATTGCAGATCATGTAGCCAAAGGGAAAATTTGGGCATCGCCTAATACAGGAAAGCTACTTGATTACTGCCCTTGGTTGCGCAAAGACCCAATTAACCAACTCTACACCTGTGATATTTACTACGACCGACCCAGCGATTGTCGCTATTACCCCGTGACCATTCAGCAAATGATACAAGACGAATGCGAAATGCTGGAAAAGGACGACTTAATTAACCCCGTTAAGACCCAAGCTGCGTTAGATAAATTGATGGAAGACAGTCGTCCTTCGTTTGATTAACTAAGCTAATGGGGAAATAGTTACATTGGTATCAAATGTTAGTTTTGAGTCTGCCGAAAATCCAACCTCTACAATTGCGATAAAAGATCAGCGAGCAGAAGATGGGAAAACGTTTTCTTACGGTGTTTTAAAAGCCGATTTGCTAAATCTTATAAGTTTCTTCTAAAGGATAGATTCGGCCTTGAATCTAACGCTATTAGGCGTTGAGGTGTTTATTTTTTTAATAAAATTTGAAATTTAAGTGAATAGATGCGGTAGTCCTTAAAATAGAGGATTTAATCGGTTGTTTTAGATGATGAAAGTGCTGGATATAGACTGTGATGAGGGTCGAGGTATAACTCGATTTGAAATTCATTAGCGTAACGCTGCAGCAAAGATGTAATTTCTTTATTGTGCGGAGATGATTTTAGCACCATAAAATTCGACTGTACCGCAAGTAGATTTTCTAGATGCACCGCTGCGGGAATCATATTCCGTGTTTTCTTTAGGTAACTTGCCATTGGTGAACTGAACGATAAAAGATGGCGACTTTGTTTTTTGAGAAAAACACGGATTGCCGTGTTGCCTGATGGGAGGTCAATCACATCGTAACCTTTTTCTTTCAAAATTTCTTTTTGACCTAGATATTGCAACCCTTTCACTGCGGCCACTTTATTTGATTCAGGCATGTCTGTGTTCGTATACATACGTACAAACTCCTTAGAAAAGGCTGGCTCTAACACATTGACGAAAGGCAGAATTGATTTGGTTTCTTTACTGTTTAGAGTAAAATCAATTTTTCCTTGCTCTGTCAGTTCATAGATTCTGGATGGGGAGGCGCATATCACAGTGACGCTTTTTTTATAATGAGCAAAAATTTCTGTCACTTTATCAATTGCCGGACTTACACAGGTTTTCGATTTGTCGTCAAATACGACGAAAGGTGAAAAAAGAATGATCCCGAAAGTATAATTTGTTTTTTGCTCAGCGCTTGCCTGATTACCTAATATGAACAGGAATAACAGTCCCAACACGCAATGTGATTGTTTCATAAGTTATGTTCCAATAAGGCTAGGAATGAGTCCGATGTTAGTTATCTTTTTTAGAAAAAGAGTAATGTTAAAGCATATCACATCCATTTGCCTGCATGAAATACAATATAACAGCTAGCTTGAACATGTATAATGTTGGGGTAAGGCTCATTGTATTTCATAATAACAGACCTGAATTCGGGTTAATTATTTCATAGTCTTTGAGCAGAATATTTGCCTATTTCCACGATATGTTATTTGCAATTGTCAGAAAAATCTTAATTTAAAAACATAAAGTAAGTCTAAAATTAAGCTGGCGCAGAGACTGGGATATACCGTTAACCCGTCTTATGTGTACTAGCTCTGCCTATGAATGTATGCTTACTCCGCACCCCCAAAGTAAGCATGTACTACAACAACACTCGTTCATGCAAAGTGGCGCTTCCTGCAAGGATAACAAAGTGTTGTATTTGTAATTCAATATTGGCATTGAGCGCTGCCATTTGTGCTCGAGTAAAATTGGTTTCTCGGGCATTAAGAATAAATAAGTCGCTTGCTCCCGCGTTAAACCGGTTTTGTTCTTCTTTCATTAAGCGCTCAGCAACGTTGGCTTGGGCTTCTCGAATATCCCTTAACTGAGTTAAATTTGCTAGTGCGGTAAAGGCCTGATTCAGCTGTATGTCTATTGATTCCAGAGTTTCTTGCTTTTTGGCTTGTACTTCTAACAATTTAGCTTTGGTTTGTGCGGCCTTTCCTTTTGCGACTCTTTGTCCGATTGGAAGCGAAAAATCGACACTAACATAAGACTCAACGCCCTCTAAGGTACCTGAACGGTCGCCTCTACCACCAATATCGTTGGCTAATAACACAGATACATCTAACTTGGGTAGAACACTATTTTCATTCAGTTGTAACTTAGCGCGTATTTGATTTATTTCTTGCTCTAGCTTTACCAATTGAGGGTGGGCTTTTAATGTGCTGAGCAAGTCTGACTTTTCAGGATGTTTTGATAATGGCTCTGCTAACTTGTAACTTGCATAGGCATTTTCTGGCAACGATTTTGGCTTTCCCTCGTTGTCTCGCAAAAACATGGATAAACCAATGGTGTGCTTTTGTAAAACTTGCTCGGTCGCGAGTAATTCAGCCTTGCGTTGAAGTAAGGTAACTTGATACTCAGTAATGCTAATTTGCGCTATTTCACCGGCTTTAACTTGCTTTTCAATACCTTCTAGCCGAGTTTCGGCGAGTGCTAATAACTTTTGAAGGATGACTTTTCTTTCACTAACCCTTTTCCATTCTAAGTATTGTAATGTTGCATTAAGTAAAAGGTCGTTAAGAATTAATTTTTGTTGTTCCTGAGCAATATCCGCATCGAAATCCGCGTTAATAATACCGGCTCTATTTTTATCTATTTCTCTGTCTTTAAGTAATGAGAGACTTGCTTTTATATAAGTCTCTCCACCTGCTAAGGTGTTATTGATGTTCTCATAGATGGGGAATTCACCATCAGAAATACGATACCCCGCACTGACTTTTGCATTGGCGAAGGGGAGGGCTTTCGACACGCTTTGATCTAGAATTGCGCCATCAAAAAAACCACCGGTTCGCACAAAACTATTTTGATCAACTTGCCAATCGAACACTCCTTGAGACTGGACTTGCTTAGCTTGAGCTTGTTGCTGTTGGCTTAAGGCTTGGGCCACTCTTGGGTGATGTTTTAGAGTGCTTTTCAATACATCGTCTAAAGAAATAGCAACACCTGTTTGAGCAACTGTTGCGAAGCTTGCACCAGCACTAACAGCGATTAAAAATAACCTACAAATTCGATTCATCGTAAAACGTGTTATTCCGTAATAATGTCTTGAGGGTAATTGGGCGGGAAGTTATTAAGCTGACGCCACATTTCGTAACCCAATTTCACTTCTTCTAGCAGTACCCAAGCTCTAGCTTGGCTACCTAATCTAACGTATTGTTCGTCCGGCCAAGCGCCATTTTCTGGATCCTCGTCAATCCAAACATTGAAGGTGCCATCGGGGTTTGCCATAGGTTCAACAAAGTTGACTTTGCCGCCAAAGGTACCCACAGCAATTGAAGGCCAACCACTAAATTGGAAAACAGGCCAACCATCAAACTGCAATCGAACATCTCTTCCTGGTTGCACTAAAGGCGCATCCAAGCCGTTGATTTTAATGACCACAGAGCGTTTAACCGATTTTGGAATAAACCGCGCTAGTACGTCACCTTCACTGACGATAGTGGCGACACCGGCCGATAACAATTGTGTAATGACACCGGCTTGAGGTGCCGTTTTTGTTTGTCTTGATTGCCTAGCTAATCGTGTTTCTGCTTGATTGATAGCAGCTTCAGTCGATGCTAACTTGGCTTTTGCTTCTTGCAGTTTTATTTGATTTTGGTCTCTTTGACGAGGAGAGACTAACCCCTGCTCTAATAAATTTTGTTGTCGTGTAAAATCTAATTCAGCTGCATTTAATGCGATTTCAGCGGCTTGCATTTCTTGTTGTTTTGAAATGAGCTCTGCGTGTAATCGCGCTATAAGTTCACTGTCTTGATCTCTCAACGTAACTATGGGGTCGCCTTTGTTAACAAATTGACCTTCTTGTACGTGCCATTTTTCAATTTGCCCTGACACTAAGGCCGAAATAGCTTGGCGTCTGTCTTCTGGTGATACCGTACTGACAATACCGAAGCCTTGAGCCGTTTGTACCCAAGGGGTTAAATAAAAAATAGCGACACTTACTATAATTAAACCCAAAATAATGAAGGTAACGACACGCCCTATACCTGATGGCGCCAAACATTTCAGCGTACTCATGTTGTTCATGTAATCGTGATACAAAGACATTACAGTGGGCTCCTGAGCTTGTCTAAATCTAAACAAAAATCGAATGCTTCGAATTCAGGGTGATTGGTGAAGTACAAGACGCTGAAGGGTTGTTCATTTAGCATAAGTAAGAGGTTTGTTCTTTCTTTGTGTGAAAGGTTGTCAAAGTTCTGAGTAAAAAGAATCACTTTAGGTTGGTATAACAAAGCCGCCGCTACTTTTAAAAGTACAAACTGGGTGGGCTGTAATGGCGCACCTAGTACTGATAGCTTAGTATCCCAGCTGTCTTTCAAGTTGTATATTGAATCTTCAATTCCCACTTTCATCACAGCGTCTTGGATATCCGCAAAACTGGCGTTTGGTGCGCTTAATTTCATAAATTCTTGAATAGTGCATTCAATAATAGGAGAACGATTTATCACGCTGACCGGCGGGTTGTTAAATTGCAGCTTCTTGTATTCAGTTAGGTCGTATTCACCTAATCTTACCCTACCTTTACTCGGCGTGTCGTATGCGTGAAATAGCGTGATGAACTCCCGCTTTAACCAAGCTTGCTCTGTGGTAATAAACACTTTTGTACTCTCGGGTATGTCGAAGTCAAGTTCATACATGCAGGTTTCGTTGTTAAGCTGCACTTGATTAAAACTCAGTAAACCGTTTCGGGGCTCTAAGGTTTTTTCGCTACTCATATCCGAATTTAACGGGATATCCAGTACGATACCCAGTTCGTCTGCTGCGCCACACAATTCGTAATACAATTTCAAATAACTACTGGCTTGTGAAAGGCCAAAAAAGATGGCTGTTAAAATGAGTTCGGCTGCCACAAGCTGGCCAATAGAAAGTTGACCTTGTACTACTAAATAGCCTCCAAGCCCCAGTAATCCACTGCTTGCCGCTGCATACAAAAGTAACAATGCAATATATTGGGTAAACGTGTACTTAAAGTGCTTTTCGTGAGCTCGAATGTAGTGACGTGTGGATTGATCGGTTTTCTCTCTGGCATAGTCAATATGGCTGCCGGATTTGAAAAAGCTATGTGCGGTAGCGATGTCCCCTAACCATTTAGCGGTAGCATATTTTTTATGGGAAATTTCTAGTGCCGAAGCTATGGCTTGGCGGGACCAGAATGACCATATTAAATACAGGCAGAATACGACTAAAAGGCAAAACGCCATAAACATAGGGTGATAAAAAGAAACCAATGTAAAGCCCACGATAAGCTGTAAACACAATGCGAACCCGTCTATCACTAATGGGGGAATGTTCTTTTGGAATATATTGATGTCAAAGTAACGGTTAGGTACATCGACATTGCGTCTACCAGAGAAATAGCTATGGTCAGCCATCAAAGTACGAATGCTAATATCGGCAGTAAGTCGAGCATAAATATGGCGTTCGTATCTTTCCATAACATAGGTACGCAGCGAGCTTAGTAAACCCGAAATAGAAAGGGTAATGAACAATAATATAGCTAACGTAACCACCGCTCTCACAGATGCAATATTTACCACTGTGTTTATCAAGGTTTGTACGGCGATGGGTACGGCTAGGGTCAATAAACTGATAGCTAGGCCATATACGATGGCTAAATGAATGAATTTTCGTTCTGGATAAATAAGCTGTTTAACGAGTTGTCGAGCCTGTTTTATTTGGGAGGTACCAGCATTAGCCATAGTTAAAATTTGTACTCAATTGGTCTGTTGCATGAATGAATGGAGTAAAACATAGATATCGTCATACAATAAACAGTATTTAATGGAATTTAGATCAGTATTTTACTGGGTAAATTGACGCTAAAAGACATAAATAACGAGTGTAAACCATCTTTTATCGTCGCGTCTGTTAAATTATTATTGATACTATGTGACAATTTTTTTACTCGCCCTTTTTTTATAGTAATTTAGCTTTTAATTAGGTGTCTTAAGCGCTTTTCAAGCACTATAATTTCTGTACTATATGCGGCCCTCGAAAACTATGAATTTGATGTGGTTTTCTAAATTTTGATTTTTATGATTGGTTAGGTGTTATGAACGAATGGAACCCAGATAAAAGTGCAAATTTGTACGGTATTTCATACTGGGGCGCAGATTATTTTTCAGTTGATACTGAAGGGCAAGTCTGTGCTATCGCCAAGCCTAATGGCACTGAACACCATGTTCCCTTAACTGAAATCATGTCTGGTCTGGAAGAGCGAGGCCATGCAATGCCTGTATTACTGCGTATTGAGAACATTCTTGACCGCAGAATTTCACAAATAAACCAAGGGTTTGCCAAAGCAATTTCTCAAGTGGGTTACCAAGGGGAATATCGAGGCGTATTTCCAATTAAGGTGAATCAGCAATGCCACGTTATTGAAGAAATCACGAAATTTGGTCGCCAATACCATCACGGTTTAGAAGCGGGGAGTAAGGCAGAATTAATTATTGCCATGTCTCATCTTGAAGACCGAGAAGCTTGCATAGTATGCAATGGTTATAAAGACTCGGAATTTATTCAGTTGGGATTACATGCAGTTCAGCTTGGTATGAAGTGCTTTTTCGTTGTAGAAACCC
>CAYUZL010000004.1:0-2964 GCA_964449725.1 uncultured Alteromonas sp.
CCTTTTCAATTGTTAACAAGCTGGTGCCATCTAAAGTAATTGGGTTTCCTTTGTTCAATTTTTCAGATGTTAGATACATTGTCCAAACAACCACAAAGTGAGTGGAAGAAATAGCCGAGCTGTTTTCAATGGTGTCGTGGATGGTGAAGGTGCAGGTCTTTGAGCTTTTTAATAGATTCAGAAAATACCCTTTAACGGAGCTAAGCCCGTTATGTGTTGTCACCGGATCGACAAAGGTTACATCAGGGTGGTAAAGGGCATTTAAATCGTCAACGTTCAATTCTGATATGTCAGAATACATTTTGTTAAATCTATCTAAAATACTCATGCAATTCATTGTTTGTTTGTTTTATAAAGTCTACAGGCTTAATAAATGAAAGGATCATGAAAAATGATCAAACTATTTTTCGCCAATCTACGTAGTCCCTTTAAATGATAAAACAAATGAGCGTTTAGCCATGTTTTCTACTGATTGTCCTTTATTCCCATTGTCTGCGCATTTGATGCCAGGAGGAAGAATGACACTGCGTATTTTTGAGCCACGATACATTCGTATGGTTAAAGAATCCTGCGCGAATGACAGTGGATTTGTGATATGCATGCTAAACGTGAGTGGAGACAAAGCGTTAAATAAACACATTTTTGAAGTTGGGACTTACGCGAAGATAATTGATTTTAACCTGCTTAGTGATGGCTTTATGTCCATAACTGTCTTCGGTGAAACAGCAGTTAACATAGATAACATTCGGACCGAGAGCGACGGACTTAGGATTGGGGATTGTGTAGAAAAAGCACCTTGGTGCTGTGATATTGACGAGTCTGACATTGCCGTTATGAGAGGGCGATTACAAGAAATATTTAGCCGATATGATTAATTAAACACTCTATATATAAAGCCAGAATTTGAAGATCCTATTTGGGTTATTCATCGCTGGTTAGAATTAATACCTGTTGATCCAGAACGAAAACAGTTTTTTATGAAACAACAAGACTGTAAATATATAGTGACGTTTTTAAAAAGCCTTGTGCTAGACTGATCCCTATACCCTCACTGCTCGTATAACCGATAAAGCGGATTATATAGAGGCGCCTATGCTAGTTGGTATTCCGGTGGAAGAAAGGCAAAAAACAGTTAATTCAAATGAGTGTGCAGACAGCTTGTCGGCGCAGCTTGTATTGGTGGCTGAAGAGCGTTCCAAAACCGCATTTGCAGCATTATTTAATCATTTTGCGCCTCGGCTTCGCTCCTATGCGCTGAAACAAATAGGTAATGAAGCTTTGGCAATGGAGCTGGTACAAGACACAATGTCGAAAGTATGGCAAAAGTCTCATTTATTTAACGCGGACAAGGGTTCACCATCTACGTGGATTTTTACCATAGCAAGGAATATTCGTTTTGATATGCTTAGAAAGCTACAAAATAGAAAAGAGGATATTTGCTCAGATGACCTTTGGCCTGTTTTATGTGAGCAAACGGCAGATGTAAACGAAATTTCTATCGATGAAAAAGTAACGTTAGAACAAATAGGCGGAATGTTCACACGTTTACCTAAGAAACAGCAAGTCGTTATTGAAGCAATTTACATTGACGGTAAATCTCAACAAGAAGTCGCAACCGAATTAGATATTCCATTAGGAACCGTTAAGTCTCGTACTCGCTTGGCTTTACAACGCTTGAAGGAGATGTTGAAAGATCATGATTAAAAATCACCCTTCATTAGAACAATTACGTGCCTATGTTGATGGAACACTTGGTAGCTGTGACAGTTTGGTTGTCGCAGCACATTGCGATATGTGTGAAAAGTGTCAAGCTCAGGTAACACAATTAACCGAAGTTTTGGCGTCTCAAAACCTTTCTCTGATAAATGAATTGTCTGATCAACCTCTTTATTCATCAATGATAGATTCTATTGTTCAGCTGCCTGAACTGCGCCAAGAAAATTCCACTGTGGAAAATGTTTCGATTGAACTAGATGGTCGTGAATTCGTGTTGCCACCAAGTTTAAGACGTTATACCAGTGTAACCGGGAGTTGGTCGAAGTTAGTGGGAAAACTTTGGCAGGCACCCGTTGATATAGGTGGGGCAGGGAAAGCAAACTTTATTTTTATGGAGAAAGGTGGTAGCGTTCCGGAGCATACTCACAAAGGTAGAGAAACCACACTCGTTATTAATGGCGAGTTCAGCGACGGTATTAATACCTATAAAAGCGGTGATTTCATCTATTTAAATGATACTCACACCCATTCACCTCTATCTAACCATGAGGATGGCTGTTTAGTGTTTAGTATTATTGACCAGCCACTACATTTTACTTCAGGCGTTGCCCGATTGCTTAATCCCTTTAGCCATCTGTTTTTCTGACAAGATGGACCTCGTTTAATCTGGGGGCAAATCAACTTTTCTTATAAGGCCCTTCGTGGCCTTTTTAATTCCGTTTTTAAAAATATCATCAAAGTATCACAAAATTGGCACTAACTTTGCTGAGTTCATAGTAATCGAACTCTAACTGTCAATTAAGTGTCATGGATAAATTGCTTTACATCGCCTCTTCTGGCGCGAATCAAGATCTCTTAGCCACCGGCGTTAGGGCTAATAATTTAGCGAATGCTCAAACAACAGGGTTTAAAGCTCAGTTGCAACAGGCAAGAGCAATGCCGGCTTACGGCGAAGGTTTGCCGACTCGAGTGTTTTCTATGACCGAAAGCCCAAGTAATAACTATGGCGCTGGAGCGTTACAGGCAACCGGTAGAGATTTAGACCTTGCAATACAAGGTGAAGGTTGGTTTGCGGTTCAAGATAAAAATGGCAATGAAGCCTATAGCAGAGACGGACGCTTTCAAATGAATTCGGAAGGCGGTTTAGTTGATGCTCATGGTAGCCCAGTAATCGGTGATTTTGGCCCGATTGTCTTACCTGTTCCTATATCTAATCTGACAATATCACCTGATGGAACCATATTTACT
>CAYUZL010000005.1:0-7538 GCA_964449725.1 uncultured Alteromonas sp.
ATTTACTAACGACTGAAAATGCCTTGGATATCAGTATTCAAGGTGATGGTTTTTTTGAAATTCAACAACCAGATGGTACATCTGCTTATACACGAAACGGCCAGTTTACGTTAAATGATGAAGGTCAGATTGTTACGCCTGGTGCAGGATTCCTTTTGGAGCCGCAAATCACCATTCCTGAAGATGCTGAACAAATTACTATCTCTCAAGACGGAGAGGTAGCGGTGACGTTACCCGGACAAGCAGAACCTTCAATTGTGGGGCAAATTAACTTAACTGATTTTATCAACCCCGCGGGCCTTCAACCAATTGGACAAAATCTTTTCATTGAATCTGGCGCAAGTGGTGATCCCATTGAAGGTATTCCAGGATTGGATGGAATCGGTTCTCTTATTCAAGGGGCTCTAGAAACATCAAATGTGAATGTAACTGAAGAATTGGTGAACCTAATTGAAAGTCAGCGTTTATATGAAATGAACTCAAAAGTTATCTCTGCCGTTGACCAAATGTTAAGTCAAATTATTCAACAACTATAGGTGACGTCGTGAAAAACATTTTGATCATCGTTACATTGTCTTTTTTGATTATTGGTTGTGGTAGCACACCAAATCAACCCCCAGTGCAAGCCAATGATCCCCGCTTTGCACCTATTGTTCCAGATTACCCTGTTGAACAAATAGAAGAGAATGGTTCGTTGTTTCAAGCTCGTTTTTCCAACAGTTTATACAGTGACAAAACCGCGAAGCGAGTTGGTGACATAATTACAGTTCAGCTAAACGAAAACACCAATGCTACAAAATCAGCGAATACGACGACGTCGAAGGAGCAATCGTTAAGTATTGATCCAATATTAGGTTTAGGGAATGTAGCAGCAACTATTAGCGGACGTTCTATCGGTTTTGAAGTAGAAACCGAAAATGAATTTTTAGGCGATGCTCAAGCCAATCAAAGCAATAGTTTACAAGGCAACATATCGGTGACGGTTGTGGACGTATTGCCAAACAATAACTTAGTAATACGGGGCGAAAAGTGGCTCACCCTTAATACCGGCGATGAATACATACGTTTAACAGGCATTATTCGTCCTGGAGACGTTTCTCCGTTGAATATTGTGCAGTCTGCACAAATTGCAAATGCAAGAATTCAATACAGCGGCACTGGGTCTTTTGCGAGAGCACAAGAACAAGGTTGGTTAGCAAAATTCTTCGATTCTAAATGGTGGCCTTTATAATGCGCATACACTCTTTGATGGTAACAATCATTTTATTCTTTACTGCAGTGGCGAGTCAGACTTCGTTTGCACAAAGAATAAAAGATGTTGCTGATATTCAAGGTGTAAGAAGTAATCAACTTATCGGTTATGGGTTAGTAGTTGGCCTGCCTGGCACCGGAGAACAAACCGATTTTACAGAGCAGAGTTTTCGAACCATGCTCGCTAATTTTGGCATAGCATTAGACCCAAATGATACGCCTAGTGTCGCCAACTCAGCAGCGGTTGCCGTTCACGCAGAATTGCCTGCTTTTGCTAAACCAGGACAAACCATAGATATTACCGTTTCTTCTATTGGTGAAGCCAGTAGCTTGCAAGGCGGTACCTTATTACAAACTTTTTTAAAGGGGCTGGACGGCCAAGTCTATGCCGTAGCGCAAGGTAGTTTAATTGTCAGTGGTTTAGGCGCTGAAGGCGCGGATGGAAGCCGAATTGTAGTCAATACACCAACCGTAGGACGTATTCCTAATGGCGCAATGGTAGAGCAATCTGTGCCAAGTGGTTTTGCGAATGGCGATACATTGACACTTAACTTACATTATCCCGATTTTAGTACGTCCAAACGTTTAGCCGACACAATTAATGAGCGATTAGGAGCGTCTCCTTCTCAAGGTTACTCTATCGCTACGCCAATTGACGCGGCTTCAGTAAGAATTACTGCACCTAGAGATATTGGTCAACGAGTGGCTTTTCTTGCCACGGTAGAAAACTTCGAATTTACGCCCGCTGATGCGCCTGCTCGGGTCGTTATTAATAGCAGAACGGGCACCATTGTTATTGGTCAAGATGTGCGTTTACTTCCTGCCGCTATTACTCACGGTGGACTTACCGTGACCATAGCTGAAAACCAACAAGTGGTTCAGCCTAATGCTTTTGCCGATGGCGATACCGCAATTACGACCCAATCGATTGTTGATGTTAATTTAGCAGATAGCAGAATATTTAAATTTGATCCAGGTGTTACCTTAGATGAATTAGTGCGTGCTGTGAACGAAGTTGGCGCGGCTCCCGGTGATTTAATGGCTATTCTCGAAGCGCTTCGTCAAGCGGGTGCTTTGCGCGGCGAATTGGTGGTGATCTAATGAGTATTGGACAGCTGGGCAACCAACAACATTTAGACCTTGCGGCTAACGTCAATGACGAAGCTGGCTTAGATAGCTTAAAGCAAGCTGCCGCCAGTGGAGATGTTGTAGCACTTGAAAAAGCCGCGGAACAATTTGAAGCCATATTTGTGAGAATGATGCTTAAGTCCATGCGTCAAGCTCAAGATGTACTTGCTGATGATAAAAACCCAATGAATTCACAATATATGAAATTCTATCGGGAAATGCATGACCAAGAAATTGCGAATGATCTTGCATCTAAGCAAGGTTTAGGACTAGCAGAACTGATTGTTCAGCAATTAGGTCCTCCCCAAGAAGGTTATACCCCTGCATCTATTTTAAGAAATGATGGTAATTTACCTTTTGTAGAAAATGCACCTGTGCAAAAACGAGCTGCATTTGAAAATGAGCAAGCGTTTATTGAAACGTTAACACCTATTTTTGAACCTATTGCAAAAGACGTTGGCATTGAGACCAATGCTCTATTAGCACAAGCCGCCTTAGAAACTGGGTGGGGACAATTCATGGTTCACGATCCATTAGGGCAAAGCAGTAATAATTTGTTTGGGATCAAAGCCGATGGGCAGTGGGAAGGTCAAAAAGCGAATGTACCGACAATTGAATATAAAGACGGTATAGCGAAAAAACAGCAAGCTTCTTTTAAAGTCTATGATTCTTTGCAATCTAGTGTGGAAGACTACGCTAAATTTTTAGATGACGATAAATACCAGCAAGCATTAACTCAGACTGATAGGCCGCATCAGTTTTTCTCTGAATTGCAGAAGGCGGGCTATGCAACTGACCCGGCTTACGCAGAAAAAATCGTCGCGATAATGAAGCGGCTAGATGGGTAGGTAAAATATGTCATCTACAATTACGAGCGATCTATTTTCTATTGCCAAAACCGGTGTCAATGCCAGTAATCAATTACTACAAACTACCGGTAGTAATATCGCCAATGTAAATACCGAAGGCTATGTTCGTGAGCGGACAAGTTTTACTTCTCAACTTGGTGGTGGTGTTGGGCAAGGTACTACAGAGCGTGTTATTAACCAGTTCGCTTTAAATCAACTTCGTCGAGATATTACCAGTGTAGGAGAACTTGCTACTTACGAGGCTAAAATAAACAGCATTGATAACCTGTTGGCAAGTGAAGCAAATTCATTGGCTAATGGCCTGAGTGAGTTTTTTGCCTCTATACAAACCGCTGTTGATGACCCCTCTAGTGTTGTTTCAAGAGAAGTCGTATTAGGGGAAGCGAGGCAATTTATTTCGCAAGTGGACACCATTTCAGATTTCTTAGCCGAAGAAGAAGATGAACTGAATTTACAGTTTGAAGATTCAATCAATCGAGCCAATTCACTCATTGAGAATATAGGTACTCTTAATCAAGCGATTATCGTTGCTGAAGGGAATAGTTCCAATAGAGAGCCTGGTACATTGTTGAACCAGCGAGATGCAGCGATAAACGATCTTGCTGAATTGTTGTCTATAGAAGTTCGTGATGGTGCTGGGGCAGGGAATGCATTAACGGTGAGTTTAACGTCTGGAGAGTCGTTAGTGCTGGATGACGGTTCGTTTAATTTGCTGGCGTTAAGTAACCAAGCAGATTCGTTTTCTCGAGATTTGCGTTTAACTACGTCATTTGAAAACAAAAATAACACTGTGATTAATGTTTCAGAAGACGATCTTGGCGGCAGTATTGGTGGCCTTTTTCGTTTTCGTGATGAAGTTCTAGGAGTTGCACAAAGAGACATTGGTCAGTTAGCCGTGGCGCTTGGTGATGCAATCAATGCTCAGAATAATTTGGGCTTAGATTTGGATGGGCAACTGGGTGGCGATATTTTCTTGTTGCCTGAATTCACGGGTTTGCCCTTTGAAGGTACTAACGGGAACTTAACTATTGATGGTAGATTTACTCCTGGTCAAGGTTCAAATGTTACCGATGCAGATATAAAAATAACCGTTACCAGTGTTGACGGAACAAATCAGCCTGATGAAATTACCATAGAATTGTTAGAAGGGAACGGTACTCCAAAATTGGATGCCGATAACAACCCTATTGTATTTACAAATGTGGCTGTGGGAAGTGGTTTCAATGCGATTGAAGGTGGAATTGAAATAGAGTTTGATTCGGCATCGACTTATACGGTGGGTGATGAATTCTTACTTCAACCTACTAAATTTGCAGGCTCGAACACTGAATTAGCAACAACTAGACCAGAAGATTTGGCATTTGCATTACCAATAAGGGTAACGCCGGATTTAAATAATTTTGGAGATTTACAGGTAACATCAACCGTTATAACCAATACCACCGTTGGTGTAGGAAGCGATAGATCTGGTTTTAATGGCGCCGGTGATATTGATGATGTGGCGTCGTCACCCAGTGCTACTGTGGGAGCTCCGGCACAAATCGTTTTTGACTCATCAAGCCAATTTACTGTGTTAGATAACGCCGGCAATACCATAACTGTAGTGACTGGCGTAACAGATTTTGAAAACTTATTAGCTCAAGCAGAGGCAAATGGCGCTGCGCCAGCTTATCCTGCAGCATTCTCGGCATTGGATGATTACCCTGGTTACGATGTATCTTTGGATGGGGAGCCTCAACCGGGCGATAGCTTTACGTTCGAATTCAATACCAATGGTTTCGATGATAACCGAAATGCGGTGATTTTGGCGGATTTGCAAGAAAGTGGATTAGTCCAATTGAGCAGCATTTCAAGTAATCAAAATGCAACCTTACACGAAGCTTATGCATCCTTGGTTGGCAGTGTTGGTGCCCAGTCTGCAAACGCTGATATTACTTTACAAGCGGCTCAAGCATTGCAAACTGAATCCAGTGAATTGTTTAATTCAGTATCAGGTGTGAGTTTAGATGAAGAGGCGGCAAATCTTGTGCGTTTTCAGCAATCTTATTCTGCGTCGGCTCAAATTTTAGCAACAGCCCAAACCTTGTTCGACACTATTTTGTCGGTCGTTAGATAATTGAATCGAGAATAAATTATGCGCATACCTACTAGCTTACTTTTCGATCAAAATATTAGAGCAATTGCTAATAATCAAAGCGACTTAGTTAAAACTCAAGAGCAACTCTCCACCGGAAAGCGTATTAATGATCCGTCAGATGATCCAGTGGGGGCAGCAAAAGTGATCCGTTTAACTGAAACTCTTGATAAATTGACGCAATTTCAACGTAACAACGATTTGTTTCAAAGTGGATTAGAGCAGCAAGAAGTTGTTTTATCTAATATCACCGATTCGCTACAAAGAGCTAGGGTGCTGACGATCCAAGCTGGTTCGGGGATATTCACTCAATCTGATCGGGAAGCAATCGCAGCTGAAGTCGAGCAAATTCGCAACGAAGTGTTTGATTTGTTTAATGCTCAAAATGCGAATGGCGAGTATATTTTTTCAGGTTATCAGTCAAATACTCAGGCCTATGATTTTAACCCTACGTCAAATAATTCATTTGAATATTTAGGTGATGCTGGAACCAATACTGTTAGGCTTAGTGACAGTGTTGAAGTGCGAAGTTCAGTGTCAGGTCAACAAGTATTTGAAAATACGTTGGCTAGGTTTAATTTGGATATTACTGGTGTTTCGGGCACTGCTAGCGTAACTGATACGGTTATTACTCAGCAGGGCTCTTTTGACCAGTTTTTTGAAGAAAATTATGATGCAGTGACGCCAGCCAATAACGATTATCAATTTACCATTTTAGGAACTGGTCAAATTCAATTGGTCAATGCAGGGACGGGGGCTGTTGTTTCAACGCAAAACTTTACTTCTGGAGAACCTATCTCTTTCAATGGAGCTCAATTTACCATTGAAGGTAACGTAGGTGATACCATTGATTTTAGTTTGAGAGATCCTGAAAAAAGAAACGTTGCTGAAATATTGAACGATTTAGTTGTTGCATTACAAGATGCAAGCTCATCCGATAGTGACCTTCGAGAAGCGATTGCTGATGCGTTAGTGGGTATAGATAATGGTACTGCAGATATTGCCAGAGAAGTGTCTTCTATCGGAGGGCGCTTAAACACCGCACAATCTATATTTGAAACTAACCTCGATTTAGAAATTGTTAATACAGAAGCTCGTTCAGAAATTGAAGATACTGACTTTGCTGAAGCATCAGCAAACTTTGCTCGTCAAGAAACTGCATTAGAGGCCGTATTGACTACTTTCCCACGAATTTCTAGTTTGTCATTATTTAATTTTATTTCATAATTCAACATGCCTACTTTAATGTCGTAAGGTACACACGACTTTGATTATCAATATGTGATGAATAATAAAGAATATTGAGACTATCATTTTTAAAAAACATACCTGGGTAACTATTGTCTCCCGCACTTGGTAAAGTGAGTTGATGGACTAACTTGGTATTTTCATTTGATAGAGTCCATAAACAAGTTTTTAACTTGTTGTTTAGTATGCTTCTTCCACAAACCCATGATTCTTTTTTATCGAAGGGGTTAGCAATCACTTTGGGTCCACCCACGTAATCTTTCAAATTATTCCAACGCCACTTAGTGTAAGGAAAAACACTTTCACCATGAAGACTTGAATATGAATCTGCATCTCTTCTTAGTAAAACGTGCATGTGATGGTTTTTATCGAACCAAATATCACTTTCATTTGGGTAACCATAACCATGTTGCTCTTTAGATAGCGCACCTTGTTTTATACAATCCATAGTGCGTAAAGGGTGACCAGAATATAGATCGACTCTTTCTTTTCCTCTATTGTAAGCAAGCCCATAAGCAATACCTTTATGCCAAGTTAAGCGCCAAAGCCACCAGTTTTTTGGACCAAAGTAACGTGGTGAAGACCAACTCGTGCCATCTTGACTTACCCAGCAAACGCTTTGTCCATATCGTGTTTTGTTGTCGGTAGTTGTATGTCTTGCGTAAGCAATCAATAAAACCCGACCATCGGGGAGTATAGACAGCTTTGGATCACGCAAATCTACATTGTTAAACCATAAATGCTGCCGCCGTTTTCCTTGTGGGGTTATTAATGTTGTTTCAATGCGACCATCAGCACTTATGTGATTAGTCGCCTGTCTATAGCAAGCTAGCTGTGAATCACCAAGATCAATGAAATCGCAAAACGCGCTGTGACAAGCAGATGATGAAATGCGAATAGTATTATTT
>CAYUZL010000006.1:0-2881 GCA_964449725.1 uncultured Alteromonas sp.
ATTTCATTGTAACTTAATTTGTTCACTATTAAGTAAACCAAAGTACTAAACACCTACGTAAAAGTAGAATAACCACAATAGAGATATAGCATGTTAAATCTAAACGCTATCAAGGGCGTTATCTTTGATCTAGACGGTACGTTAGTTAGTTCAAACCTTAATTTTAGTCAAATACGAAAAGATATTGGCTGTCCTCAGCATATTGATATTTTGAGCTTTATCGATTCCCTGCCTGAAGAAGAAAGAGTTGAAGCAGAGGCAATAGTTATTCAGCATGAACTTAACGATGCGGTTGACGCCAAGCTACTCAAAAATGGAACGCAGATGTTAGAGCAAGTAAATAAAGCATCTTTACCCATGGCTATTGTTACTAGAAATTGCAGTAAAGCAACGAACATGAAAATGACAAATAATCATATTGATATTTCTCTTGTCATCACCAGAGACGATGCTCCTCCCAAGCCTGATCCAAGTGCTTTACTAGATATTGCGGCTCATTGGGGCATCCCTGTTGAACATATATTGTATGTTGGGGATTATATTTATGATCAGCAAGCAGCTGAAAGAGCCGGTATGCAGTGGGTTTTGGTTTAGTTTATAGGATAAAGCTGTTAATAATTAAAATGTAATCACTTATTCCTTAATATACTATAAACAAATAGTTCAAATTTGCATCGTCAACCTGTATAAATTACATACAGGTTGACGATTGGTATCATACCACTTTGGGTCGTTTTTTTGGTGGTCTCGGCATTGGCAAACTAAAGCCATCAGTTGATATTGATGGGTCTATTCTAGTGGTAATGGTCCCTATTTCAGTATGATGCAAACTGGTTCCTCCTTGTATAAGTTTTATCTCATTCGAGTTTAATTTTGTTAAAGCCATTTTGTTAGTAATTTTCATGGTTTCTCCTTTGTTGAATTCATGGTTACTATTCTAAAAAGTGAGGATATTTTCTTTGAAATTTAGGACGAATTTAAATTTAAGCTGCTGGAAATCTATATTTTTCCTGATTTCAATATATTTTGTCCCAGTTTCAAAAGTGTTATCGCTTGAAAGGTTCAGTATTGCGTCAGTTGAGGAAGCTTCTCCTGGCTTAATTAGTACAATTGTTAAATTCAACGATACGATATTTATTGCAGCAGAAAACGGTTTGTATCAATTGGATGGTGAGTTCATTCAAAAATTAAATGTAGATGAAAATTTATTTTCAGATGGTTTTGTATCGTCTATTCACCCAACCAAGTCAAAGCTATTTATAACCGTTTATGGCACTGGTTTATTTGAATATAATTTACTTACAAGTAGGTTTCATAAAATCGATATAGAAAGTGAGCTTGAAAAAAACCTATGGTCTGTTTCTGGGGGAAAAGATCAACTTATTGTATCTTATGTCTCCGGCGTTTTAGTTTTAGATGAGGCTGGGAATAAAACTGCGAGCTATAATGTATCTGATTATTCGCCAGTGCCAGATGCATTTTTTTATGATGTAGATGCTAGTGAAGAGTATGCTTTTACTTCTTCTGGTGAAGGTGTTTTAAGAATTAGCCTTGGCTCTAATTCAGTAAATTATTTTGATCGTAAGTCATTTTTTTCTGAATTAAATCATATTGATAGAGTTTTTGTTTCTGGAAATGAATTGTTCGTTGCTGGAGCTGAGGGCATATACCGATCAAGTCATGATTTCAGCAATTTAACATTTGTGCCATTCGATAACCCATCTACTTGGGGTATATCATCGTTAATGATAGATAGTAGTAATCGTATTTGGGCTGCAGCCGGAGGTGTTTTCGTAGAAAGTGATGGCGTAATGGTGTCATCAAAATTTTTAAGCCCTCATATGAGTTCAGCTAAAATAGCTATAGTGTCAGATATTTTACAAATGAAAAATGGCAGTGTTTTATTGAATTCAGCTCAACAAGGGTTAGTACTTTTGCCCGAAACTCGCAATTCAATTAATTATTTATCTTACGATGACGTTGAATTTTCAGGTATTGTCTTTTCATCAGTTAGAATTGATAACCAAAGAGGTTTAATTGCTAGTGACTCGGGCTATTACGAGCTCGAATTAGCGTCTGGAAAATTAAATAAAATTAACAGCACCGAACTTTTCGATTCTAATCTAGTTTACCTCAAAGACTATATTCTGGATTCTAAATACTGTAACAAAATCAGCAACGATAAAGACAAAAATTGGTTAGTCGACTTTAACTATGAGCATAGATTTTGTAATAAAAAAACTAAGATATGGCGTGACAATAAAGTTCAACTAATACTGTATGAAGACAATGAAAGAGTGTTTATAGATAGTTATTCTTTGTCGGGTAACTTTATAGAAACAAAACAAATCCCTGAAAACGGTTACACTGCTACTTTAACCGACGAAGGTAATCTTGCAGTAGTTAGCAGTAGAAATGAGCTGATTCACGAAAAAAATGGACTATGGACAAGTATTGACTTACCCATCAGCAATCAATTTGATTTTTCTTGCTTAGTTCCATTTAGAGACGTGTTGTATTTTTGTACTTCAGGTTCAGGGCTACAAAGTTACGATTTGTTTGAAAAAAGATTGAGTCGTGAATTTCAATCGCAAATTAATTCAAACTTTATTCGTGATTTGGTGATTGTGAATTCGTACATTATCATTGCGTCAAACATGGGGTTATCATTGTATGATGTTGAATCATCAGCTTTGTACGACATCGGCTCGAAATATGGAATATTTGATAAGAATTTTAGCCGAGGAGGAATCAATTGGGTTGGTGAAAGTAAGCTATTAATTCAAGGTGATAAAGCAGCTTATTTAATTGAACCTCAATCTTTTATTGATGCGTTAAAAGAACATAATCTACAGTCGAAGAATATTAATTTTGTTTATGC
>CAYUZL010000007.1:0-4399 GCA_964449725.1 uncultured Alteromonas sp.
GGCTTTATAAATAGGTCTTTCTAAGTCAAGCATCTTAATTAATCCGTAAGGACGTAAGTCAAAGTGCTCTCTGACTAATGCAACTAATTTCGCATTGTCTACAGTACCCGTTCCAAAAGTATCAACGCTGATAGATGTTGGCTCGGCAACACCAATAGCATAAGATATTTGAATTTCACAACGCTTAGCTAAACCTGCAGCAACAATATTTTTTGCTACATAACGGCCTGCATAAGCCGCTGAACGGTCAACTTTAGACGGGTCTTTTCCAGAGAATGCACCACCTCCATGACGGGCCATACCGCCATAAGTATCAACAATAATTTTACGTCCAGTTAATCCACAATCACCCATAGGTCCGCCGATAACAAAGCGACCTGTAGGATTAATGTGAAATTGGGTTTTGTCTGATAACCACTGAGCGGGCAATACCGGCTTAATGATTTCTTCCATAACGGCTTCACGCAAGTGTTCAGTGGTAACGTCTTCACTGTGCTGCGTAGATAAAACAACGGCATCTATGCCAACAGGCTTTCCGTTGTCGTAGGCAAAAGTCACTTGGCTTTTCGCATCAGGACGTAAAAAATCCAATTTTCCAGAGCGTCTTAACTCGGCTTGCTTTTGAACAAGACGGTGAGAATAAGTAATTGGCGCTGGCATTAACACATCGGTTTCGTCACTGGCATAACCGAACATTAGACCTTGGTCACCGGCACCTTGAAGTTCAGGTGATTCTCTATCTACACCTTGGTTGATATCGTCAGACTGTTTGCCAATTGCATTTAATACAGCACATGAGTTTCCATCAAATCCCATATCTGAGTGGGTATAGCCTATTTCGTTGACGGTTTTTCTTGTCAATTCTTCTATATCAACCCATGCACTGGTATTTATTTCTCCACCGACCAGTACCATGCCTGTTTTAACAAAAGACTCACAGGCAACCCGAGCTTGCGGGTCTTGTTCTAAAATAGCGTCTAGAACGGCATCTGAAATTTGATCTGCGATTTTATCTGGATGTCCTTCTGATACTGATTCAGAAGTAAATAACTGTGCTGCCATGGTTTCTCCACGAATACAAAATTCTGTCGTTTATAAAGTTATAGATATTATTTGTCAGTGTAGTGCACATTTATTTTAATTACCAGTCTTTACTTCTAGACGTCTAAAAGTCTATAAATTTTAGTGTAAACTATAAAATGCATTGCACTGCCCGTCTGAGTGCGCAAAAATAGTGGCCCTAAAAATAAAGCTCGCTTTATAATTGATCTAATTGCAGGAGTTTACATGTCATCCCGTAGAACGTTAGCCAATGCCATTCGTGCACTAAGCATGGATGCCGTTCAACAAGCCAAATCTGGCCACCCAGGTGCGCCTATGGGTATGGCTGATATCGCCCAAGTATTATGGTGCGATCACTTATCACATAACCCGGCGGATCCTGCATGGGTTAACCGCGACCGTTTCATCTTGTCGAACGGTCACGGTTCAATGTTATTGTATTCACTGCTTCATTTAACTGGGTATGAGTTACCCATTGAAGAATTGAAGCAGTTTCGCCAACTGCATTCTAAAACACCAGGTCACCCAGAATACGGCTATGCGCCTGGCGTTGAAACAACAACCGGCCCACTAGGGCAAGGTATTAGTAATGCCGTTGGTATGGCGTTAGCTGAAAAAGCGCTTGCGGCGCAGTTTAACCGTGATGATTTTGATGTTATTGACCATTACACCTACGCCTTTCTTGGCGATGGCTGCCTAATGGAAGGTATTTCCCATGAGACTTGCTCTTTAGCGGGAACCTTAGGCCTTAATAAATTAATCGCATTTTGGGATGACAATGGCATTTCAATCGACGGTGAAGTTGAAGGCTGGTTTACTGACGATACACCAAAGCGTTTTGAGTCTTATGGTTGGAACGTTATTTCTGGTGTTGATGGTCATGATGCTGAACAAATTGGCAACGCTATTGCTCAGGCAAAAGCGCAGTCAGACAAGCCAACGTTAATTTGTTGTAAGACGGTAATTGGTTTTGGTTCGCCAAATAAAGAAGGCACTGAGTCGTGCCACGGTGCACCACTAGGTGACGAAGAAATTGCTAAAACCCGTAAAGCATTAGGTTGGGAGCATGACGCGTTTCATATTCCACAAGATATTTACGAGCAATGGGACGGAAAAGCCAAAGGTGAAAGTGCTCAGGCGCAATGGAACACATTGTTTGCGAAATACAGTGCTGCATACCCTGAATTAGCGGCCGAGTTTACTCGTCGTCAGCAAAATGAATTACCACAAGATTTTGCGCAAAAAGCCAATGACTATATCGCTGATTTACAAGCTAACCCAGCGACTATTGCAACTCGTAAAGCGTCACAAAATACACTGAATGCATTTGGGCCATTGTTACCTGAATTACTGGGTGGCTCTGCTGACTTAGCTGGTTCAAATTTAACTATTTGGTCTGGCAGTAAAGGCGTTGATAAAGATGATGCTAGCGGTAATTACATTTTTTACGGCGTGCGCGAATTCGGTATGTCTGCAATGATGAATGGGATTACCCTGCACGGTGGCTTTAAGCCTTACGGTGCAACCTTCTTAATGTTTATGGAATATGCGCGTAATGCTATTCGCATGGCTGCATTAATGAAGTTACCAGAAATATTTGTGTTTACTCACGATTCTATTGGGTTAGGTGAAGATGGCCCGACTCACCAACCTGTTGAACAACTGGTATCATTGCGCTCAACACCAAACCTAGACAACTGGCGTCCTTGTGACCAAGTTGAATCAGCTGTGTCTTGGAAATGTGCCATTGAGCGTAAAGATGGCCCAAGCACGCTTATTTTTACTCGCCAAGGTTGTGAGCAACAAACCCGTACCGCTGAGCAAGTCGCTGGTATAGAGAAAGGTGGTTACGTCTTGCTTGATAGTGAAGGGCAACCAGACGTTATATTGATTGCTACTGGTTCTGAAGTGGGGCTTGCTGTAGATGCAGCCAATGCACTTAAGAGCGAAGGTAAAGCAGTAAGAGTTGTGTCTATGCCTTGTACAGATGTATTTGACCGTCAATCTAGTGATTACAAAGAAGCTGTATTACCTAGAAGTGTGACCAAGCGAATTGCTATCGAAGCATTAGCGAAAGACACATGGTACAAATATGTCGGTTTAGATGGTGCTGTGATTGGTATGGATACCTTTGGTGAATCTGCTCCGGCAGGTGATTTGTTCAAACACTTCAACATCACGCTTGATGCAGTGGTAGAAGCGGCGAACAAGTTATAAGTCATACTATGATTAACATAGCCATTAATGGCTTTGGTCGAATCGGCCGAAATATTTTGCGCGCTCTGTATGAAACAGGGCGTTCAGAATATATGAAGGTAGTGGCAATTAATGAAATTGCTGAGCCTGAAGGTATTGCGCATTTACTTAAATACGACACTACCCACGGTCGATTTAGTTACCCTGTGGATTTGCAGGGCAATACGCTGCTTGTGGCGGGTGATGCTATCGCGATTACTCAACACAGCAAGGCTGCTGACTGCGATTGGAGAGGGCTTGGTGTCGACATTGTACTTGAGTGTACAGGTGCGTTTAACGACAGAGCATCAGCTCAAGCTCACCTTGATGCTGGGGCGGAAAAAATGTTGTTTTCACAACCGGGTCCATCGGATGTAGACAACACCATTATATTTGGTATCAACGAACACACGCTAAAACCTGAACACACTATTGTATCTGCAGGCTCATGTACTACTAACTGCATTGTCCCTGTTATTCAAACCTTAGATGATGCGTTTGGCGTAGAAAGTGGCACTATAACCACTATTCATTCAGCGATGCACGACCAACAAGTGATCGATGCATATCATACTGATTTACGATTAACTCGAGCAGCTGGACAATCGATTATTCCGGTAAACACACGCTTGGCAGCCGGCATTGAACGTATTTTGCCAAAGTTCGCGAAGAAATTTGAAGCGATTGCCGTCAGAGTACCCACTGTGAATGTTACCGCAATGGACTTGAGTGTGACCTTGACTGAAAATGTGGATATTACCACTGTAAATGAGGCGATTAAGGCTGCAAGACAGGGGCAGTTAGAAGGAATTCTAGGGTATACTGAAGAGCCTTTAGTCTCGGTAGATTTTAATCATGATCCACATTCTTGTGTTGTCGATGGTACTCAAACGCGAGTGAGTCATGGAAAGTTAGTTAAAACCCTAGTGTGGTGTGATAACGAGTGGGGTTTCGTTAACCGAATGCTCGATACGACACTGGCGATGTTTAAGTACGAAAAAATTAACAGAAATGCGTTGGCGTTTATTAAGTAAGTCGTTTACGGATTTCTATGTATTTACCTATTATTTATAAGTTTATAAGGACTAATTTATGTCTATTC
>CAYUZL010000008.1:0-4024 GCA_964449725.1 uncultured Alteromonas sp.
GTTCTTACACAATCCATTGTGGTGTCACCGCCACCTAGTACAACCACCTTTTTGTCTTGCATATCGATATAATCAACAGGTGATTTTTCTATGCCCATAACGCGGTTAGTATTGGCAATTAAGAAAGGTAACGCGTCGTAAACACCTGGGCTTTCTTCATGCTCAAAACCACCTTTCATTGCTCGATATGTACCCATACCAAGGAATACTGCGTCATAATCTTCTAATAGAGTTTCAAAGGCAATGTCTTTTCCGATTTCTGTATTGAGTACAAATTCAACGCCCATGTCTTCAAAAATTTCACGGCGCAGTTTAATGACATCTTTTTCGAGTTTAAACGAAGGGATACCAAATGTAAGTAAACCTCCAATTTCTTCATAACGGTCAAATACAACAGGTTTTACACCGTTCCGAACGAGTATGTCAGCACAGCCTAAGCCTGCAGGTCCGGCACCAACAATGGCGACTTTTTTATCTGTCCAAACTACATTTGACATATCTGGGCGCCAGCCCATTTTAAATGCAGTGTCAGTGATGTATTTTTCGATTGAGCCAATGGTGACTGCACCGAAATCTTCATTTAACGTACATGAACCTTCACACAGTCTATCTTGTGGGCACACGCGACCACAGACTTCGGGCAAGCTATTGGTTTTCGATGAAAGCTCTGCAGCTTCCATGATTTTACCTTCGTTTACTAATGCTAGCCATTGTGGAATATAGTTGTGCACAGGACACTTCCATTCACAATACGGGTTACCACAATCAAGACAGCGATCGGCTTGGCCTTGAGCTTGAGAATCTGTCATTTCATGATAGATTTCATCAAACCCTTCTTGGCGCACAACAATCGGCTTTTTAGGAGGGTCAATTCTTTCTACATCAACAAATTGATATACATTTTTAGCCATAACTTAATACTCTCCCAATTATTGTGCTTGAACGCGAAGTTCAGCGCTGGAGCGACTGATGTGACCTAGTAGGTTTTTCACATCACTGGTTTTAGGTTTAACAAGTCTGAAATTATTCAGCTCTTGTTGGAAGTGAGTTAATAAATGCAATGCTCTTTCACTGCCACTCTCTTCATAATGCTGGTTGATCAGTCCTCGTAAATGCTCAGACAAAATACCTTTGTCTTGAATCGACATAATATCGACCAATTCAGGATTAACGCGGTTTTCAATATCATTGTGTTCATTGTAAAGATAAGCAAAACCACCTGTCATACCTGCCCCAAAGTTTAAGCCTACTTGACCTAGAACAGCGACAATACCACCTGTCATGTATTCACAGCCGTTATCTCCAAGGCCTTCAACAACGGCAATGGCACCTGAGTTTCTTACACCGAAACGCTCACCGGCTCGACCTGCTGCATATAGCTTGCCGCCAGTAGCACCGTATAAACATGTGTTACCAATAATTGCACTGTCACTTGCTTTGTAAGACACATTGGCTGGTGGGTAAATCACGAGTTTACCGCCAGTCATACCTTTACCCACGTAATCGTTGGCATCGCCTTCAATGTACATATTTAGGCCGCCAGCATTCCAAACACCAAAGCTTTGGCCGGCAGTACCTTTGAATTTAACGACAACAAGAGAATCTTCCATACCGTGGTTACCGTATTTCTGAGCAATAGCGCCAGAAACCAAGGCGCCAACAGAGCGGTCTGTATTGCAAATCGGGAAAGCTAAGTTAATACCTGAGGCGGTATCAATCGCTTTTTCTGCGGCCTCAAGAATTTGTGCGTTTAGTTCACCTTTATCCAGTGGACTGTTGGTTGTTTCTGAGCAAAATAACTTAGTGTGATTACCAGCTGTTGGCTTCTCTAACAACGGAGATAAATCCAACTTAGATTGCTTAGCGGTAACACCGTCTAATAATGAAAGTAGCTCGGTTCTGCCGATTAAATCTTCAAATTTTCTTACGCCCATAGAAGCCATGATTTCACGAACTTCTTGTGCGACAAATTTGAAATAATTCATCACCATATCAGGCAAACCAATAAAGTGGTTCTCTCTTAATTTTTTATCTTGAGTTGCAACACCTGTAGCACAGTTATTTAGATGACATATACGTAAATATTTACACCCTAAAGCAACCATTGGGCCGGTACCAAAGCCAAAGCTTTCGGCGCCTAAAATCCCGGCTTTCACTACATCTAAGCCTGTTTTCAAACCGCCATCAGTTTGCAATCTAACTTTATGTCGTAAGCCATTTTCCACTAGGGCTTGTTGAGTTTCCGCTAAACCTAGCTCGAACGGGCAACCAGCATATTTTACTGATGTAAGTGGACTTGCACCGGTACCACCGTCGTAACCAGACACGGTAATTAAATCTGCGTAGGCTTTTGCTACACCAGTAGCTATGGTGCCTACTCCTGGTTCTGAAACCAGTTTTACAGAAATAAGCGCTTTAGGATTGACTTGTTTCAAGTCAAAAATGAGCTGCGCCAAATCTTCAATGGAATAAATATCATGATGTGGCGGAGGTGAAATTAGCGTTACGCCAGGCACTGAAAAGCGAAGTTCAGCGATATATTTATTTACCTTGTCACCAGGTAATTGACCACCTTCTCCCGGTTTAGCACCTTGAGCAACTTTAATTTGAATGACGCTAGCATTAGACAAGTAATGAGGCGTTACACCAAACCGACCTGATGCGACTTGCTTAATTTTAGAATTCTTTTCTGTGTTAAAACGAGCTGGGTCTTCGCCACCTTCACCAGAATTAGATTGACCACCTAAGCGGTTCATCGCTATTGCAAGTGCTTCATGAGCTTCTGGGCTAAGTGCCCCTACTGACATTGCCGCAGTGTCAAAACGAGGGTAAAGCGATTCTGCACTTTCTACGTCATCGATAGATATTGCGTCGCTATCAGGTGATAGGGCAAGCAAATCTCTTAAATGAGAAGGTGAACGGTCGTTTACTAAGCTGGCATATTCTTGATAGTGTTTATATTCACCTGTCATCACCGCTTGTTGTAGTGTATTTACTACGTCTGGGTTGTAGGCATGGTATTCACCATCGTGAACGTATTTGAGTAAGCCACCATGGCTAATACTCTTACGTTTTATCCACGCAACACGGCTTAAGTTGACTAAGTCTTGTTCAAAGTCTTCAAACCCTGCACCTTGGATGCGTGAAGTAACACCTTCAAAACACTGGTTCATGACATCGTCATTGATACCAACGGCTTCAAATAACTTCGAGCTACGGTAGCTCGCTATAGTGCTTATGCCCATCTTAGACATAATTTTGTATAGACCTTTGTTGATACCTTTACGATAGTTCAACATGGCGTCCATTACAGGAATATCGATATCACCACTTGATGAAAGCTGTTCAATTGTTTCGTATGCAAGGAACGGATAAATTGCCGTCGCACCCAAACCGATAAGTACTGCAAAATGATGAGGATCTCTTGCTGACGCCGTTTCTACAACGATATTTGCGTCGCATCGTAATGATTTTTCAACTAAACGACGCTGTACAGCACCTACCGCCATGGCTGCAGGAATAGGCAGTCGGTTAGGTTTAATGTTTCTTTCCGACAAAATAACAAAGGCAGCGCGCTTTTGTTTTACTAAATACTCTACTTCGTTACAGATTCGGTCAATTGCACGCTTTAGACCTTCTTCTTGAGGGTATTGCAGCTCTACAACTTCAGAGTAATAGTTGTCAGGGTTGAACTCTCTAAGTTGTTTTAAATCTGTGTACATTAAAATTGGGCTATCGAACAATACGCGATCAGCATGGCCACTGGCTTCACTGAATACATTTTGTTCGCGACCAATACAGGTTGCTAGCGACATTACGTGGTTTTCACGCAAGGGGTCAATTGGTGGGTTGGTCACTTGTGCAAATTGTTGACGGAAATAGTCATACAAGGTGCGTTGACGAGAAGACATAACGGCCATTGGCGTGTCGTCGCCCATGGAGCCAACCGCTTCTTGGCCGTCCTTCGCTAGCACTTTAACCACTTGCTGAATTTCTTCATAGCTGTAGTTAAATAGCTTATGGT
>CAYUZL010000009.1:0-2909 GCA_964449725.1 uncultured Alteromonas sp.
CATCTATCATGCTAGAAACAGCCCGTTTATTTGGACAAATGGAAACTAAACCAAAACGCTCTATTTTATTTGTGTCGGTAACCGCAGAAGAAAAAGGCTTATTAGGCTCTGATTACTATGCAAATAACCCCACTGTGCCGGTGGAATCTATTGTCGCAAATGTAAATTTAGACATGCCAATTTTAATTTACAACTTTGCTGACGTAATTGCTTTTGGTGCGAATCATAGCGATATGAAGGTGTCAGGAGAACAAGCAACAGCAAATATTGGCATAAAATTGAGCCCAGATCCTTGGCCTGAGCAAGCTTTGTTTACGCGCTCAGATCACTACTCATTTGTAAAACAGGGTATTCCTTCTATTTTCCTAGTTACTGGTTTGGAGTCGGCTGATCCTGAAATAGATGGCTCAAAAGTATTTGGTAACTTCCTTGCCACTCACTACCACAAACCAACAGATGATCTTAACCTTCCGTTTAAGTGGAATGCGGCGGTGAAATTTGCCAGTGTGAATGCGCAAATTGGCAATACCCTAGCAAACCAAGAAGAACGTCCAAAGTGGAATGATGATAGTTTCTTTAAGGCAACTTTTGCAAAAGAGTAATTTTCTTTTAGCCCTTTGCTAGTTGAGAAAAAGCCGACGAGAGTCGGTTTTTTCATTTTAAATGATGGAGTATTATGTTTTTAGTTCAATATATGGCTCTGTAAAGGACTTAGATACATTTTGGTACATCTTGAAAAGTCTTGGTACGTATACTCCTACTTAAACTCATTATGATGAAATCCAAATCAATTTTTGAGCTAGGAAAGCCCATGTATACAAAATCTAAATTATTATTACTCATCAGTTTTTTCATCTCTATAAGCTGTTCTTGTGTTTTTGCAAAAGACGAATCGGACACTACTGACAAGAGTGATTTTCAGTGGTTTAGTGCTATTAGCCTAATTGCTGAAGTTAATGAACAATTTCAACTAGATTCAGTTGGAAATCAAACATCAGAATTTGACGACTCTTATTCGATAAATTGGGAGTTACACCTCGAATGGAAGGGCTTCTTTTACGAACAACCGGGTATCAGTCAACAGCGAATAGATGGGCAGTTTTCAGGAAAGGCAGCAGGTTACCGGTTTTATTCGTCACCTCATTGGGATGCAGAAGCGCTTGTTGTCGAGGGGTTGTTAGAGGTCGGTTTTGGAGTGAGTTCTGCAACAGAAAGCTTACAATTCGTAAGAAAACAAGATTTAAGAGCAGGTATTCGAGCAAATGGATTTTATGACAATTACTTTTTCCAATTTATTTGGACGCCTCATAGCTTTGAAGACGAAATTGGAGGAAATCAAATCTCTGCTTCCATTCGTCGAGATTGGCAAATTAAGAACCTAAATTTGTATGCAACTGCCGGAGTGGTGTATTTGTCTGATGATATTTTGAGTTTTTACTTTGATATTTCTTCCGATTTGTCAGCTGATATCTTACGGGTTTTAGATAGTGACCCTGAAAATGCGATCCCAGATTCTACATTTGCTCCATTTAACGCAAGTAGCGGTTTGGTTTATTCTTCACAAGTGGGGGTTGAATATCCAATTACTGAACATTGGGTTCTAGGTGGTGTGGCTTCTTATCAGCGCCTACCTAGCTCAATAGCAGATAGCCCACTTGGCTTTTCGGAAAATGATCGCTCTGCTTTTGCACTCTCTATCTCATATGTTTTTTAGGGAGAGTAAGATGACATTATTAAAGCCATTGACTGCGCTTGCTTGCTCATTTATGTGTATTTTGCTCTCTCAACATGCATTGGCTGAGAGTAAAAATGAACAATTTGTTTTAATGATAACACCACAAAAGTGTGTGGCATTACGTCAAGGACTGCCTTGTTACGCAAAGGTGTCGCTGAGCTGGCAAGGGGAGTATGAAGACAATGTTTGCTTGTATCGAGTTGCTAATAATCAGCAATTAAAATGTTGGGAAAGTACGAATGCTGGTGAGTTGACAGCACAAATAAGCGCTGAAGATGCGGCGGTATTTGAACTGAGAGATGCAGTATCTAATGATGTTTTATCAACCGCAGAAATGCGCGTTGCTTGGGTGTATAAAAAAAAGCGTCGTACAGTATCTTGGCGTCTATTTTAATATATGGAGTCAGAGTAGATGCAAGCGGATAAGATATTGGTAGTAGAAGATGACGAAGAGTTAGCAGAGTGGGTGTTAACTTACTTAGAATCTAAAGGCTTTTTTGTTATGACTACACCCAAAGGTCAAGAGGCCATTGAGGTAATTAAAAATAACCCACCAGATCTTGTATTACTGGATGGCATGTTGCCAGATATCGATGGTATTGATGTTTGCCGTTCTGTTCGCCATTTCTACTCTGGCCCAATTTTAATGCTCACCGCAAGAGACGAAGAAATTGATGAGGTATTAGGCCTTGAAGTAGGGGCTGACGATTACCTTGTTAAGCCTATTCGTTCAAGAGCATTGTTGGCGCGAATTCGCAATCATCTGCGCCGTAAAAACGTAGAAATTGAAAGCCAATCCAATCAGTGTAATAGCCGGATTGCACTAGGTAGTTTATGCATCGATAGTGAGATGAGAACGGTGCTTTTAAACGAGACCAAAATTAAAGTTTCGTCTCGTGAATTTGATTTGCTATGGGCATTGGCCAATAAAGCAGGCGAAGTTGTCAGTCGGAATGACCTGATAACTATGTTTAGAGGGTTCGAATACGATGGATTCGACAGGTCAATTGACTTACATGTTTCCCGTTTAAGGAAAAAGCTCAATGATAGTTCAGGTGACCCTCATCGAATTAAAACAATTTGGGGTAAAGGTTACCTACTTGTAAAGGAAAACTGGCAATGAGTCGTCTAAGTATTTCCTTGATTGCCTTCGTTTTATTGTCGACCCTAGGAT
>CAYUZL010000010.1:0-5977 GCA_964449725.1 uncultured Alteromonas sp.
GCTATGAAAAATGCAGGCGTTAAAAATTTAGTTTTTAGCTCTTCAGCTACCGTATATGGCAACCCTGTAACTCTTCCACTAAGAGAGGATTTACCCACAGGTACCCCTACAAATCCTTATGGTATGTCTAAGCTCATGGTAGAACACGTTCTGACCGATACCTTTAAATCCGATAACGACTGGAATATTGTTGTTTTGAGGTATTTTAACCCAGTAGGTGCACATGAGTCAGGACAAATAGGCGAAGATCCTAATGGCTTACCCAATAATCTCATGCCTTACATATCTCAAGTCGCATCAGGCAAACTAAAGCAGTTAAGTGTTTTTGGTGACGATTACGACACAGTTGATGGTACTGGGGTTAGAGACTATATTCATGTCGTTGACTTAGCTAGTGGGCACCTTAAAGCAATTGAGAGGCTTAAGGAAAAACAAGGGTTAGATATATATAACCTTGGAACAGGGCAAGGTTACAGTGTACTAGAAATGATTAGCGCCTTTGAATCAGGAAGCAATCAGAAAGTCCCTTACACTATATCACCACGACGCAGTGGTGATGTAGCTTCCTGCTATGCAGATTCGTCCCTTGCAGAAAAAGAACTAAATTGGCAAGCTAAACTCAGTTTACAAGATATGTGTACCAGTACATGGAAATGGCAATCGGCCAACCCTAGTGGCTACAAAAAATAAGCTTAATAAATAAAAAAGGAGCTTAACGCTCCTTTTTTATTTCTGTCCTTCTTCTAGGAAAGCTTCAAATTCGTCAAAATCATCAAGCTGCTCATCATCTATTTCAGGATCTTCCAAATTACCATCAGACACCTGAAATGCCTTGTTTTGAAAATACGCATTTTTCACAAAGGCATAGTCATCTGGAGACTGCAGCAACTGGTCTTCTTGAAGAATAAGAGTCGCTCTTGTTTCTAATGCAACAACCACAGTTCTTATTATCGCCGTACTTCCATCTAAGAGGGTAAGTGGGTAATAAAAATTATCTACCGTGTCTCCGGCAATACCGCGTAAGTCATTAGGCCCAAGTGCTGGAGTCATGACAAAGGGTCCGTTTGGCACGCCCCATACTCCTAGTACTTCATCGAAATCTTCATCTTGCCGGCTTAAGCCCATTTTGTCGGCTATATCAATCAACCCTGCCAATCCTAATGTACTGTTAATTGTAAACCTCGCCAAACTATCCAAGCTATCTCCACCCTTGCCTTGAAGCGCGTTGTTAACAACATTACCAGGCTCTTCAAGGTTTCTAGCTGCATTTAGCAGCCCAGTCCTCGCAAATTTAGGCATAATAGTGGTATAAGTAATCGTCGCTGGACGTACTAAATACCGGTCAAGAAACTTCCAATTAAAATCCCAAATAACTCTATTAATTGGCTCAATTGGATCACGAGGGTCACTCTGGCTTTGGTCGTTATTAGTATTGACAACTTCATCAGCTTGACGGGCTGTATTACTGTTAGCGCAGCCTCCAATTATTAGCATTGTCGTGAAGAACAACGATATAGTTAAATTTTTATTCACTCTATTACCTTATCAATCAAAATAGTATACGTACGATCTGATGTTCTATTTGTTATTACTAATGCCCCTTCGATGTCGCCACTTTTAGCATCAACATTTTGAGTTGGGGAAACCCTTGCTGTAACGTTTACATTAATGAAATCAGATAACACTTTTTCAGGAAGCATCGCGTTATCATCAGTAAGCGTTAATGTGATCGGAAATTCATCTATTCTAAGCCGCTTTACCGCAATAGGAATTCCAGACGCTAAATTTTCTGGCCTTACGAACACTATCATATGACCGTTCAAAGGCACTTTATTTTTCACATTTTGTGATAGTTCAATGGATAAAGTTAATATTTGGCTTACATTGTCTGCTCCACTTCCAACGTTAAGCAAGCCCAATTGAGTATCCAAATTGATTTTAATTGGGCTTTGCGAGTCTAGCTTATCTCTAATCTTCAAATAAAATGGCAAGGCGACCTGGTTTTGTCCTAACTCAGCTGAAGCCACCGCCATCATCAAATTAAGGTTATTATCATCATTATTAACACTTAACAAATACCTTAATTGTTGCTGTGCCAGAACTAAACTTGGCTCGGAAGACGCCATCATTAATGCTTGGGCATAACTAACTCGCAGAGAATTGTTACTTGGTTGAATGTCTAATGACCGTTCGAATGCAGCAATGGCTTCATCAACCTGACCTATAGATAAACGCAGCTTTCCCAAAAACATCCACCCTTGATCGTCTTCGGGGTTATCTTTTAGTTTTAACCGAATCGCAAGAGCAAGAGTTTGAATATCCTCTGGAGTAAGGCTGCCGGATTCCAGAGGCGAAAGTAATTTTTGACTCAAGATGACGCTGTCTTCAGTTGCTGATGCCATCAATTTAATCTCAGCAAAGTGGTTCGCTTTAAGATAAACCAGAAAAGACGCGCCAAGAGCAATTAAAAATCCTATTAGCAATGTGGGAAACACTCTTGTTTTTACTAATGTCTTACTTTTCTGCTCTTCAATTAATGCCAGCTTTACTTCATTTTGAGCACTTATCAAATCACGCTTACTAATAAGCCCTTCACTAACCTCACGCTCCATTTCAGATAAGCGCCCTTTAACCAAAGCAATATTAGTAATTTCGTCTTTTCTTTTGTGCTTATTTTTAAATAAAAAAGGCAAAGAAACAAAGCCAATAAAAACAAGTATAAGTAGGAAAATTAATCCTAAAAATGTGCTCATTATTCGTTGTCCAACTCGAGTAGCGAGTCAGCTTTCTCTAATGCGAGGGCATTATTCTTGGCATCAAGGTCATTCAAGTTTGTACTAGTTCTATTTTGTTTCATATAGAGAAATCCAATAAAACCAAAAAAAACAAAACTCAGAGGAACAAGCCAAAGCAGGGCGGTCACTGCGTTAAGTGGTGGTTGATAATATACAAAGTCGCCATATCTCGCCTTCATAAACAAAACGATGTCATCTTCAGACATCCCTTCAGATAACAGCTGATGTACTTTACGGCGCATATCGTTGGCGATCATTGCATTACTGTCGGCAATATTTTGATTTTGACATTTAGGACAACGCAAATTTTCAGTTAAATGAATAAAACTCTTATTTCGCTGAGGGTCGTCAAATGTATAATTATCTACAGCAGCTTGCGCCAAAGAAGCGTAAAACATAACAAGCAATAGTATGTAACTGATTTGTTTCAACAGACGATGCTCTTTATTCAGCTTCTAATATTGCAATGGCAGGCTTCAATTTCGAGATCCAAACATCTTCATTCACATCCCCAATATGGTGCCAACGAACCACGCCTTTTTTATCAATTAAAAAGTGCTCTGGGGCACCAGTCACACCTAAGTCTAGAGAAAGGTCTCGCTTAATATCCAAAATGTGAAATTTATAGGGGTCACCAAAGCGATTAAGCATTTCATAGGCTTCTTTTTGCACCCCAGCAATTGTTCTAGTACCAAATTCAGGATCGAGATCCTGATCGTAATACAAGCCAATAATACGTACGCCCTCTACATCAACTAAATCGGTTAAAAAAGGCAATTCCACAGCACAGGTTATACACCATACTCCCCACACATTTAATAATGTTACTTTTCCATCAAATATATCAGGCGTATGTATAACCGTTGAGTCGTATAAATCAGGTAACTTAAAATCAGGGATTGGATTGCCAACCACACTTGAATTGAGTTCTTTAGGGTCGGAATACAGTCCTTTCAACAAAAAAGCCACCCCGCCCACAAACAAAAATAAGGGTATAGCAAACAAGCCTATCTTCTTCATATTGTCTTTGCCTTCTCTAGTCCTACATGTGTACGTTTAGTGTCTGTATTTTTTAATTTTCTGGTGAGGCGATATCTTCTATCAACAATAGAGCAAAATCCGCCCAACGCCATTATCGCAGCGCCCAGCCAAATCCAAATGACAAAAGGCTTAATATAAATTCTTACTGCCCATGAACCATCGTCCAAGGGTTCTCCAAGGGCAATAAAAACATCTCGAATAAAGCTAGAATCAATTCCCGCTTCTGTCATTGGCATCCCTTGAACAGGGTAAACCCGCTTTTCAGGAGTTAAGGTTGTAACCGAGGCCCCTTTATTTTTTACTAAAAATTCACCAACATCCGCTGAATAGTTAGGACCTTTTGACGTCGACACTTTGTTAAAGGTAAATGAATAATGTGATAATTCAACTGTTTCTCCCGGATACATTCTAACATTGCGCTCTAAATCATAATTACTGACTAACGTAATACCGATAACCGAGACCGCAAAACCCACATGACCCAGTACCATTCCCCAATGACTAGGTGTAAGGCTCATTAACCTTTTTGACTTAGAGCCTTTATCCATTGCATCAAGACGTTGAAGAACCTCCTGCACAGTGGTGACAAAAATCCAACAACACAAAACTAAGCCAAGACCTGCCATATAGGTAGGTTGGTCATAAGTAAGGTTAATTAGAACTCCGGCACTCAAAGATAAGCCAAACGCAGTTAGCAGTGTATTTTGTAGCTTTTTAGGGGACTGTTGTTTCCATCTAGAAAGAGGCCCAAGCCCTAATAAAAAGACAAAAGGCACAATCAACAATACGAACATTTGATTGTAAAACGGAGCACCAACGGAAATACTTCCAAGCCCCATTTCTTTGTGCACTAAGGGTAAAAGCGTCCCTAAAAGTACCACCAAGGTCGCAGCACATAAAAACAGGTTATTCCCTACAAGTAGAACTTCCCGAGAAAATAGTGTGTAACGTCCATGACTCTTTAAAGAGCCGGCTCTAAAAGCATACAAGCCTAATGCGGAACCACTCAGTAAAACGAGTATTCCCAAAATGAACAAGCCTCGAGTTGGGTCACTGGCAAAAGAATGAACCGAAACAATGACACCAGAACGAACTAAAAACGTCCCTAATAAACTTAAGGAAAAGGCTGAAATCGCCAGTAACACAGTCCAACTTTTAAACACTTTGCGTTTTTCAGTAACGGCTAAGGAATGCATTAGCGCCGTTCCCACTAACCAAGGCATAAATGATGCGTTTTCAACTGGGTCCCAGAACCACCAGCCGCCCCAACCTAATTCGTAATAAGCCCACCAGCTACCAAGAGCTATACCTAATGTCAAAAAGGACCATGCCGCAATTACCCATGGGCGCGACCATCTAGCCCAAGTGCTATCGAGTTGCCCAGAAATCAAAGCTGACACTGCAAACGCAAACGCAACTGAAAAACCTACATACCCCATATATAACATAGGAGGGTGAATGATCATCCCAAAGTCTTGTAACAACGGATTCAAGTCTCGACCATCAACAGGAAAAAACGGTAACAAGCTTTCAAACGGGTTCGACGTCAGTAACATGAACAAATAAAAACCAACCGCTATAGTACCCAATACGGCTAACACCATAGACACCATAGCTAAAGGAATACCTCTACTAAAAACAGCTACGGCTAACGTCCACAAAGACAGCATTAAGACCCAAAGCAAAAACGAACCTTCATGCCCCCCCCACACCGCGGTAATTTTATAAGGCAATGGAAGGCTTGAATTAGAATTCTGTGCGACATACGCCAAACTAAAGTCATCGGTAATAAATGAGTAAGTTAAACAACAATAAGAAGTCAACGTAAATGTGAATAATCCAACTGCCAGTGGCTTAGCCATCACCATTAATTGCACGTTGTTACTTTTTGCGCCCCACATTGGGTAAATAGCAAGTAAAATAGAAACCAATAGAGCAAACGTTAAAGAGATATTGCCTATTTCTGCAATCATGAATTAACGCCCATTTATCTCATTTACAACGTCAGGTTTAACGTGTTTTATACCTTTTAATGACTCAGCCAATTCTGGCGGTAAATAGTTTTCATCGTGCTTAGCTAAAACTTCATCAGCGACCACAGTTTTAGCGTCAGTGAGTATACCTGTGGCTATAATGCCTTG
>CAYUZL010000011.1:0-2610 GCA_964449725.1 uncultured Alteromonas sp.
CGTGTAACGAATCCTGCTTTACGAAGTGATGGGCGTAATGCTTCATCATATTCCATAAGCGCACGCGTAATACCGTGACGAATTGCACCTGCTTGACCACTAATACCACCACCTTTAACGGTAACGTATAGGTCAAATTTCTCTGTCATTTCAACAAGTTCTAGAGGTTGGCGAACAATCATGCGTGCTGTTTCGCGACCAAAAAACTCGTCAAGAGGGCGTTTATTTACAGTAATCGTACCTGTACCTGGGCGCAAGAAAACACGAGCTGTTGAACTTTTACGACGGCCAGTGCCGTAATATTGCGTATCTGCCATGTGATTAGCTCCTTAAATATCCAGTACTAGGGGTTGTTGTGCAGAGTGATTATGCTCAGTACCTGCATAAACTTTCATTTTGCGGAACATTGCACGGCCTAAAGGACCTTTTGGCAACATACCTTTAACTGCTTTTTCAAGAACCATTTCTGGTTTTGCAGAAATTAGCTTTTCGAAAGTTGTTTCTTTCAAACCACCTGGGTATCCAGAGTGAGCGTAATAGATCTTATTTTTAGCTTTATTGCCTGTAACGCGAACTTTCTCAGCGTTAATAACAATAATATAATCACCAGCATCAGTGTGCGGTGTATATTCTGGCTTGTGCTTACCACGAAGGCGGTGAGCGATTTCAGAAGCTAGACGACCAAGCGTTTTTTCTGCGGCATCTACCACATACCAATCGCGCTGTACCGTTTCGGGTTTGGCTACAAAAGTTTTCATTTAAAATACTCGAAATTAATTCGTTGTTACTGAGTTAAAAAATAGTTCTAACTCGCCAATTTAACGCTGCTTACACCCCTTCGAGTGTGGCTTCGTTGGCTGATACTCAGGGAAATGAGCACAGTCATAACTGGGCAGGGCGCGAATTATACAGAAATTAATCAAAAAGCGAAGCCCTAACCATGAGTTTTTTTCACTGTTTGCCACGCTATTTCTAATTCTTCTAAGGATGTTGCTGACAAATCCCGTTTTTCATCAGAAAAAATAGCTTCTACTTGTTCAAATCGCGATTTAAATTTGTGGCTCGCTTTACGCAACGCATAATCTGCATCAATACTTTTATGTCTTGCCAAATTAACTAAAGCAAATAGAGCATCGCCAATTTCTTCTTCTATGGCGTCATTGTCGTTTTGTGCCATTGCCTCTTCAATTTCAAGAATTTCTTCTTTTACTTTTTCTAATACGGGCTGGGCTTCAGGCCAGTCGAAGCCCACTTTAGCGCAGGCCCCCTGAAGCTTATAGGCATACATTAAACTAGGAAGCCCAGAAGGAACTGAAGAAAAGACAGTTGGCGAGAGAACATTATTTTTGCTTACGCGTTCTTCCGACTTTATACGTTCCCATTGAGACTCTAACTCAGCAGTAGACATTGGCATTTGTTTTTCAAACACATGAGGGTGGCGGCGTATGAGTTTCTCTGATAAGGAGTTTACAATATCTAAAAAACTAAAACTGCCGTCTTCCTGAGCAAGCTGAGCGTAGAAAACAACTTGAAACAGCAAATCTCCGCATTCTTCTTTGATGTGAGCCGTATTACCCGAAGCAATAGCATCAACTACTTCATACGCTTCTTCAATTGTATAAGGCGCTAACGTTTCAAAACTCTGCTTATTGTCCCAAGGGCACCCTGTTATTGGGTCCCTCAGTTTACTCATAATGCTTAACAGTCGAGCAATATCACCCCTCTCGTTTGACATCAACAATACCTTGAATTTGCCTCAATTTATTCATTACTTTCGATAAAATAGCGGCGTTTTTAACTTCCACAGACAGCTTAATTGTCGCACTCAATGCTTTTGTGTCACTGAGGCTGTTTACCCCTAATAAGCCCACGTTATCATTAGCAAGAACAGTAGTGATATCTCGAAGAAGGCCGCTTCTATCGCTGCAGAAAATCGCTAAGGTTGTTTCAAACCCCGCATCTAATTCGACAGACCAATGCACTTCTATTTCTCTTTCCGGCGCTACATGTAGTAAATGCTGTAATTGATTACAATCTTCTTTGTGAACACTGACACCTTTGCCTTGAGTTATATAACCTAAGATTGCTTCACCTGGTACAGGTTGACAGCAATTTGCTAATTGGCTCATTAAGTGACCTACACCTTCAACAACAATACTGTCTTGCTTGCTGTTGCCTTTGGCTTCGCGCTTCTTGCGAGGAATTGTGGGTACTTCAGGTTTTGCGGCGTACTTCTGCATTAAGAAGTTTACAACCGACAACACCCTAACATCACCGGCGCCCACTGCTGCATATAAGTCTTGTAAATTATGGAAATTGAATTTCTCTACGGCATCAGCCGCCAACTTAAATGCCAAATGAGCACGAGATAGCTCTCGCTCCAGTAACTCTTTGCCTGCAATTTGGTTCTTCTCTTTGTCTTGTTTTTTAAAGAAAGAGTGGATTGTTGCGCGAGCTCGTGAAGAATGTACATAACCTAACCCTGGGTGCATCCAGTCTCGACTTGGCTGTAACTGCTTACCGGTTAACACCTCAACTTGGTCACCATTCGCCAATTGATAAGTAAAAGGCACAATTCTGCTATTCACTTTCGCACCAATACATCTATGG
>CAYUZL010000012.1:0-4200 GCA_964449725.1 uncultured Alteromonas sp.
ACTCTATCCTATTTATTTTGTTATTGGTTAGAATGAATACGTTGCATTCACTGCGATATTTCTGCCCGGTTCGGTGAAGAAACCAGCGTCACTGCCTACAGGTAGCCCTCGTACTTCCGTACCATTAACAATTTCTCTGTCGAATAAATTAAAGATACCAATATTTACAGATAAATCTTCTGTTATCTCTGCGCTAGCAAGAAAATCAAACTTTGCGTATCCAGGAGCTTCAAACAACGCAGGATCATTTTGCTGGTCGAAACGCTCCACAAAGGTTCCGACTAATTCAACAGACCAGCCTTGTTCTGCGTTAATATACCCGGCACCGACTACCGCCTGAGGCGAAATAATAGATTCAACTTCTTGCCCTGTTGATTCATCTTCACTTTCTAACCAAGTAAGCGCTGTGTTTATACTCCAGCCATCTAGGCCTTCAAATGATTCGCCTAAATACCAAGTTGCACTGGCATCAATGCCTTTAATATTAACAGACTCGCGATTTTGCGATTGAAACACCAATAATCCGAGTACCGGATCAAACCCTTGTGCAGCCAATGATTCAATAAAGTTGTCATAGTCATTGTAGTAAGCACTTACACTCCATGATATCGCATCGAGATTCTGGCGCACTCCTACTTCCCAACTGTCTACGCTTTCTGGCTCTAAGTCAGGGTTAGATAAAGAGGTATAACCACCCGCTAAATTGGTAAAGCCAATGTTTAAATCGTCGTAGGGAGGAATTCTAAACCCTTGAGAAAACTGTAGCCAAGTATTGGTTGATTCTGAGATGTTATACACAGTGCCAATTTTAAATGACACTTGTGAGTCGTCAAAAGGGACGGTTTCTACGCCAGGATTGGCGTTGGTAAATAACTCATCAGGACGAGGCGTTAACTTAAATTCATCATAGCGAACACCTGGACTCACCGTTAGTTTCCCATCAAAAAAGCTGATTTCATCATGTAAGAAAAACGACAACTCTCGCGCATCGGAAATAGGAAAGTCTCGAGCTGGGAATACAGTGAATTCAGCTACCGACTCGCCTGTTTCTTGAATAGTTGTAGAGCCTTCTCTCAAGGCTTTGCTGTCAGTGTATTGAATTTCACTTCCGTAAATCAGGTAGTGTTTACTGTTTGCAACTGTGAAACTTTTATCAAACTGCACGATTGCGCCTGTGACTTCTTGATCAAAGTGGCTGTCTCTAGCTCTATCAAGCAGTACAAATGTAGGATCAAAGAAGCTTGCCATGCCGAAACGTTCATCGAAAGTAGCCTGTGAAGTTTCAGATTCTTGCCAATAAGCGCGCACTAAGGCTTTATCAAAAATCGCGGTTTTGCCAGTATAGTAATAATTCGCTTGTAAACGACTGCGCTCCCTTTCATCAAAACCTAAACTTTCATTGATACGAGTAGTTCCAACGCTAGTCGTTGCCTGAGACAGCACATTGGTATCAGACTCCGACTCCAAATAATCCGCCAAAAAGGCGATTTCATGATGTTCGTTTGGCTGAAAATTCAACTTAAATTGAACCGCATCAGTGGTATTGTCTTGCGGGTTTGCTGAACGTCGATCAGTGCCTACAGCATCGTCATCAAAAAAGGTTTCTGTTTCTGAGCCTTCCCTGTGGGTAGCATTAAGCAACCAACTTATTTTGTCTTTTACACCAGCTATTTGTCCGTTCACCACGTATTCGTCTGCGGCACTGGAATAGCCCGCTTTAACTTTACCGCCAAAGGATTTACCTTCTTCGACAAGCTGACTTGGATCCTTTGTAATAAAAGAAACCACACCACCAATCGCGTCACTACCATACAGTGTTGATGCCGGTCCTCGAATAATTTCTACGCGATCGATCAAATCCACATCAACAAAATCTCTACGGGCAGATAGCGCAGGGCCAAAACTAAACTCATCCGCTAACGGAGCACCGTCTAAAAGCATCAAAATTCGATCACCATTGATACCGCGAATATTAAACCCTGATAAACAAAAATGGCCATTCCCTTCAACTACAACACGGGGTTCATAGCGAATTAAATCTTTAATGTCCGTAACGGTTTGTTTGTCGATTTGTTCTGAATCAATCACTGTGATTGTCGATGCGATTTCATCAATATTACGTTCAACTCTAGATGCAGCCACCGTGATATTTTCTACATCACTTGCATCTTCGGCGTAGGCTAACGCACCGTGAAAAGCCAAAACAAGTGACAAGGAGAGGCGGGAATATTTCATAATTTAAATGTCCAACTAAACGTGTGTATTTAACAAAGGTGTATACTCAAAAAACCAAACCGTAATGATAATGGTTCTCATTGCTGAGCAAGAAGGTACCACAAAAACACCTTTCTTCAATAAATTTATTGAATGCTAACGATAATTGTTTTTATTTAAAATGAGTGTAAAATACGCGCCAATATTGATTGTTTGTATTTCGGAGAGCCTTAGATGACAGGTCGATTAGCCTTTTTTATTACACTATGCTTAACTTTAAACTTCCCACTAATGGCAACAGAGAGACTGGTCGTTGCTGGAGGAAGTTTAACCGAGATTGTTTATGCGTTAGGCGCTGAAGACCAACTTGTCGGTGTAGATTCCAGCAGTATTTACCCTTATGCCGCCACAAAGTTACCCAACATAGGTTATTACCGTACTTTAAACGTTGAAGGTACTTTATCCGTTCAACCAACAAAAATTATTTTATTATCCGGTGCTGGCCCTGAGAATGTGGTAAAGCAATTATCCCGGTTAGAGGTGGAAACCCTAATGGTTGATAACCCCAAAACCGTTGCAGGCCTAATCAAAACCATAGAAATAATTGCAAAAGAAACAGGAACAACAGCAGCTGGCAAACTATTAATTGAAAAGATAAAAACAGAAATCGAACACTTATCAACTATGCCCAAGTTAACCGGCAAAACTGCAGCATTTTTGATGTCTGCCGGAGAACGAGGACTTATTGCTGCGGGAACGGATACAACGCCTAGCTTAATTTTTGATTCCCTTAATATTTCCAATCCTTTTTCTTCCCTGAAAGGGTTTAAACCGGTTTCTGCTGAAGCCTTGGCAGAAAATGCTCCTGACGTTATTTTAATCGCCAGCCATACCACTCAAAATCAAGATATCGAAAGTCTATGCGATTCCGCTCCACTGAAACTCTGGGCAAGTATTAAAGGCTGTAATTTAGTCAAAATAGATTCACTTAAGTACTTAGGTTTAACCCCACGTTTGCCTCAAGCCATTGTTGAGACCAGAGAACTGTTTTAATGTCTGAATCATCGCAGGTATCCCAATGGAGACAACACTCTTTACGTCTAGTTAAACCTCGTATTTTAACTATGCTCTTGATTACTTGTGTGTCGGTTTTTTTCGGGATTACTAAAGGCGCATTGCCTATTGACGTGTTTTCACCACTTAGCCAATTAGAACGCACCGTGTTGATAGATATTCGAGGACCTCGCGTACTTATGACCATGGTTACTGGTGCAGGGTTAGCCATGTGCGGTTTAATACTTCAAGCAATAACACGGAATCCACTAGCAGACCCAGGGATCATTGGCGTTTCTCTTTTCTCTGCCTTGTTTGCTGCTATAGCGATATTTTTATCAGCGTCTCTGATATTGCCAAATTGGCTAGGCCCTATTTTCATTCCGGCTATGGCCTTCGTAGGTGCACTAGTATCTTTGGCTTTACTTATGGCAATTGCAGGTTATCGACAAAACCTAAATACGCTAGTACTTATATTAACTGGCGTTGCACTTAACGCAGGCGCTGCAACTCTACTGGGACTTATCGTTTACTTGGCTGATGATAGCACGTTGAGGGCTATCACATTTTGGCAATTAGGAAGCTACAGCGGTATTAGCTGGTATCAAGCTCTCAGCTGTACGCTTTTTATCGCCATTAGTTATGTTTTTTTTATGCAAAACGCAAAGTCAATCATGGTCCTGCAACTAGGCGAGCAACAAGCTAGGTTTCAAGGTATTAGGGTTGATTCGCTGAAACGTTTCTTGCTGGTATTTGTCGCATTGGTTACTGCTCTATGTGTCTGTTTTACTGGAATTGTGGGGTTCGTTGGTTTAGTCGTACCTCATATTACACGCATGATTGTTGGTTCAAACTTGGTCGTTCTATTACCATCATCAATACTCGTAGGAGCAAGTTTAGTTACATTGGCTGATGTACTAGCAAGACTATTGG
>CAYUZL010000013.1:0-4171 GCA_964449725.1 uncultured Alteromonas sp.
GTTAATACAGGAAACACAATATCCACACCCGCCAGTGAAGTTACAGTAGATCTAGACGAGATCCAGAACACAGCGCACATAGGATAGGTGAACGAGTTGATGAAACCGCGTACATAGATCTACCGTTACAAGTGCCATACATAGAAGTCTATAAAGAATAGGGACGTAAATAGAGTCTTGAAAGTGTAAATCAACCGAATAACAGAAATTCGTTAAGTAAGAATAAATTTTTAACTGTTTGCTTTTAATGGTTATTTCATCTAATCGCTGAAGGTTTAAGCGATAGAGATAAAACGGAGTTTTTTATGAGTTTATTTTTTAAAGTTTTTAAGTTTATTATTTTTATTATTTTCGTATATACATTGTTGCCATCGGCTTTTGCTGCAAAACCAGTTAAACCACCCATAGACGATTTCTACAAAGATCGATATGTCATTACAGAGTTCAAAGTAAAAGCTCAATCCGGTGATGGGATACTAACCCTTGAGAAAGTTTTAGATATTTGGGGAAAAGCCAAGCCGGTTGAGGAGTTAAAATTACCGAAACGAAAATCAATCCCAGTTCAGGTAGGTGAAAAGTATATTGTTGTATTCAGTTACCTTCGTAAACACCCTATATACAGAGATGTCATTGAAGAAAACCCAGATGGTCCGACGATTGTTCATGGATTAGCGGGGTCAGCCATCTATCACTCTGACGACGCTTTAAAACTTTTGTTTAATGTCTCAGAAAAAGCACATGTTAACGGCTTGGTTAAGGATACAAGCCAAGTTATCGATGCAATTTTTACTTTACTGCTTAATGACGAAAATCCAAGAGAACGTCGACTAGCTGCCTTTCAGTACATGCTGAGTAATGATCTGCACACTCAGTTAAATTCAAAACAAACTAAAACTTATCGCAACCTTCTCATATCACAAGAGTTACCGGATTTAGAACAAGAGCTATTGTTAACTGCGGCACGAGCCATGCCTATGAAGCACAGAAAAAAATGGCTAGCCAATTTATGTAGAAAAACCGTTGATAGTGAAGGAGCCGAGTTTGATCTACTCAGTTTTGTACCTCTCAAAGTGAGGACTTGTATTCGCATTATTGAAGATGAAGTTGATGCCAAAGATGTTGATAGGCTGACAACACTTTTATATTCCAACGCACCTGGTGTGAGTAAGGCGGCATTACGCACTTTAATTTCCTGGAATGAAGAACAGGCAGAAGAAATCTTTCACCAAGTCCTTAATGGTAATCAACCCGTTCACAAGGAAACACGACGAGTGTTACTAACAAAGACCTCTGAGTAAATTATCGGTTAGTAATTCCAATCAATTAAAGCGATATGAGAGAAAGTGGTCGGTAACGTAATTAGGACGGCTTTCTCGAGACCTTATGCTATGGAAGTGTAGGTTTTCTTAAAACCAAGGATGGGCATTTAGAGGATACTTTTAATAATGAAATCTTATTTAAGTGTTATTTCTGCTTTTTTTATAACAGTTGGGGCGAGCGTTTATGCTCAAGAAGTACCTTCTATTGACGTGAGTATTAAGCCTGAAGAAAAATTGATTAAACCTGATGGGAAGATTAAGGCGGTCGGTTACGCCCGAAGTAAAAGTTTAGTTGAGTTACAAAAGCAATATGAAAAAAGCCTAAAGAGTGATCAAGCTAAGACAGACCTTCGTTCGGGCGAAATTAATGTACTTCGTTTACCGCCTGTAATGGAACAGCGGGCTAAAAAACAACAGGAAGCTCTAGGGAATGAAGGGCTTCAGCTAAGCACAGCGTTCGACTTAGTACCGACTGCGAATACGCCAACGGCTAACCTTAGTATTGAAGGCTACTCGAATGATGACAATGCCACAATTAATAACACAAGGATCACTCCTCCTGACACTAATGGCGATGTAGGTTTAACCCATTACGTGCAATACGTTAACTTGGGTTGGGTTTTTTTCAATAAAGATGATGGTTCTACGGCGGGTGGCCCTTTCCCTGGAAATATATTTTGGCAAGGGTTTGGAGGTGTTTGTGAAACGCTAAATGCAGGTGATCCTATAGTTCTTTATGACCATTTAGCGGGCCGTTGGCTATTTAGCCAATTTACTGGTGGGGGGCTTGCGGACGGTCATCAATGTGTTGCTATCTCTGATGGTGAAGATCCTACAGGTCCATACACTCTATATGACTTCGTTGTAAGCCCTGGAGGTTTCAATGATTATCCAAAAATTGGTGTATGGCCAGACGGTTACTATATGACAACGCATGAATTTGTTAATGATGCTTTCGCAGGTGTCAATGTCACTATATTTGATCGTGAGGCGATGCTAGCAGGCGATGCTAATGCTAGCTTTATTCAGTTTGAAAATGTCGATGGTGGAAATGCCTTTGGTGCACAAATAGGGCATCTAGAAGGACCTAACCTACCACCTGCAGGTAGTTGTAACCGGATGGTGCATGCGACAGACGTTCAAGTGTTTGGTTTGCCTGGTGCTGATAGATTACGTATGTGGGAAGTCTGTGCAGACTTTGATACGCCATCAAATTCAAGCTTTACAGAAATCGCAGGTGTTGCCGTTCCTTCATTTGATCAAAACTTATGTGGATTTAGTCGCGATTGTATTGAACAACCTGGCTCTCAGTCACTAGACGGTGTAGCGGGCTTTACTATGTACCGCTTTAACAATCGCTATTTTCCTTCAGAAGGTGTGTTGAAATCTGTAGTAACGACCAACGTTGATGTGGGAGGTGATAGAGCCGGTGTTATGTGGGTTGGTTTAGATATTAATCCAACAACTGGTGCTGCGTCTATTGGTGACAATGGTGATTTAATCGGTGTGGTTGATTTTAATGATGGGATGAATCGCTGGATGGGTTCAGCTTCGTTGGATTCTGCTGGTAATATTGGTATTGGATACACCAGAAGTAGTGAAACTTCTTTTCCTTCAATTTACTTTACTGTTCATGAGCGTGGAGTCGATGAACCTGGCCAAGTGCAAACAGAACAAGTTTGTGTTGATGGAACGGGGGCTACTACTGGAGCAAATCGGTGGGCAGACTATGCGAGTACAAGTGTCGATCCTGTCGATAATTGTACGTTCTGGCACACTAATGAATATGTTGAAACAACTGGCTCATTTGAGTGGAATACTCGAATTTGTGCATTTACTCTAGATTCATGTACAGCGGGAGGCAATCCAACTCCACCTTCGCCTCCTAGCTGTTCATTTGAGGATGACTTCAGTACATCTACTGGCTGGACTATTGATCCATCAAGCGATTGTTCTACAGGTACATATGTCAGAACTAATCCTACTCTACAAAGTAGTGGTGGCATAACGACCCAGCCTGCCGGTGACTCTGATGGTAATGGTTTTGCGGTGTTTACGGCAACTAACACAAGCGCAGGTAGCAATGATGTTGACGGTGGAGTTTGTGTTGCTCGTTCACCTAACATCACAGTTAATGATGCTTCGCAATTGTCAATTGATTGGTTCCATGGACAACGCGACGCAGGAGACGATCCAAATGGTGACTTCTATCGTCTTGAGTATTCAACGAATGGGGGCAGTACCTTTACTAGCTTAGTTGATATTGGTGATGTTGTTACTGAAGCAAGTTGGGCTAACGCTACGGCCAATATACCTGCTGGTTCTGATGTGGTCATCCGCGTAAGTACAAGCGATGGCGCTGGGCCAGGAGACATTGTGGAAGGCGGTGTAGACGATGTTTCTATTTGTGCAGTGAACTGATTAATATTGTTTAATGGGGGACATTCCTCTTCTATCGAAAAGCATAAATCACATTGACTGTGTTTTATGCTTTTTTTATAAATGATTTGCTTTAATCAAACAGGACACTTTAATAATGGAATATAATCCAATTATTGAGGTGTTAAATGACAAAACGAACAAATAGAAGTTATACGGCAGAGCAACTGCACTTATATCGAAGAGCTAAGGCTATTTTGAGCAAAACAGAAACAGCTTAGGTTATAGAGAGTTACGTAAACGGTTATGAATATACCAGTAAGCATTATCGAAGATTACTAGCCAATTAAGGCATGAGAGCCAGTATGGGAAATGTAGGAGCGTGTTGGGATAATGCGATTGTTGAAAGTGCCGCAACCGACTCTTGAACATATGAAGAATGATGTGACAGTGTATATGCGCTATTACAACTT
>CAYUZL010000014.1:0-4807 GCA_964449725.1 uncultured Alteromonas sp.
CATTGGCGTCATGTCAACTTGAGCCTCGTCATCGCCACTAGTATGCTTTTTTCTTTTCATTTCAGACTCTTTGCCTTTTATATACTTCACTAACTTGGCGCACAATAAACACTCTGCACCGATACGATAATCTCATTGTTAAAAAAAAACCGCTCTTTGTCTATTACTTTATTGATACTGTTTTAACTTAACCTGAATTCTGTTTAATAAATGGTGCAAGTGTTTGTTTGAAAGTGGTAATTTTAATCTTGAAACTCGGTGCTGTTAGAATTGTGAAGTGCAAGGCGTAAAAGTCATTTAATAGTTATTCTATTACTGGCTTTTTCAACGTAGCAATTCGCAATTCTAGCAGTATTGAGCGCCGTTTCTTAAACAGGATTCAGGTTAACTTAATGTGTAAAGATTATCTTTCCATAACTGAGCCTAATGCATTGAAATAAGCAAAAAGGGCACTAGATACGCGCTTTAAGTGAGTTCCATTTGGGTATAAACCCACTTTTGCTTCGGTTGTTTGTTTGGTGCCTTGGACCAGAAACGCATTTTTTAGCCGATGATCTTGAATACACGCTTCAAACGCCCGAGCGGCCATTTCTTGGGGCAGTGCGAAGTAATGCATTTTCATGGCTTTATCTGCACGCACACTGGCCTCCACGAACTGATTGATATCTTCGCCGTCGTCGTTAAGGAAAAGTACTTCGAAGCCTTTAGATAAAAGTTGATTTAACGGATGTGAATTGACTTTCTGGCTGTGCAACCAAGCTTCACTGGCAAAACTAAAACCTTGGCTAGGTAAAAACATACGAGAATAGATATAGTGATCAAAGGCGTGAAACCATTCATGGGCAAGAGCTCCACCACCGGCATTTTTGGCCAGTGATAAACGATGGCGAGATACGTCGTAGTGAGCACTAGAATTTTTATTACCGCCCACGCCAAACGCTAAGTGGAGAGTGCCTCGTAATGAGATAACTTCAGTGTTCACTTTTAAAATATCGCAGAGATCACAGAGCGCATCGAAAAACAAATTTGCTGCTATTTGTTGTTCTTGTTTGGTTACCCATTTCCCAATTTGTATTGAGGGAAAGTTGAACATTTTTCGAATGTCAGAAAACGACACATCAGCGCCATTTCTATGGGATGGGCCGTTGCGGTAGTAGGGTTTAGTGAGCCTAGGTTGATTCACGCCATTTCGGTGAGCAATTGGTCGCACCAATCAGCGATACGTTGGTCTGTAAGGTCGTATTGATTTTCGTCATCTAGAGACAGACCAACAAAATAGTGTTTGTCTTCGGTTAACGCTTTGGATTCATTAAAATCGTAACCTTGATTTGGCCAATAGCCAATGATGTTACATTCTGTAGGAATCAGTGCGTCGTGCAACATACCAAGGGCATCTTGAAACCATTCAGCGTATCCAGCTTGGTCGCCTAAAGCAAACAGAGCTACTGTTTTGCCTTTTAACGCTAATCCGTGCACTTCACTCCAGTGGCTTTCCCAATCTTCTTGTAGCTCGCCAAAATCCCAAGTGGATATACCAAAAATCACCATGTCGTAATGGGCGGTTTTACTTAAGCTTTCCGATTCAATATTGTGCATTGTCACTATATCTGCGTCGGCCAGACTGTTAAGTCTGGCTTGAATCTTTTCGGCGGCCATTTCTGTATAACAGGTGGTTGAGCCAAAAAAGAGGCCAATGGAAAATTCTGAATCACTCATTAAGTTATCTATTCACACTTATCGTCTTATTTTAGGATACCGAGCCATTATGGCGCGCTTCCAAATTAAGATCAGGATATTAAAAATAAACAGTGTGGCGAATTGTACGATGTGTGGCGGGTTTTTCCAGTGATAAATGTGAGCAAAGCGTACTGTCTGCTTTGCTCACTCTTAGTTTACCACTTTAGTGTTAAAGTGATTTAAGCAGTTCTTTTACCGAACGCTCGAGCTGAGGGTCGATACCCTGTGCTTTGTAAGCGGGTGGATTGAACACTTCGATGTCAGGCACTGCTGGCCCTAATTCCATGTTTTTATTTGTCTTTTTAACCCACCAGCCTCTAAATGGCATTCTGACAATTGAGCCATCGACAAGTTGATATGCACCGGTACTGATAACGGCACCAAAGGTCGGCCTGCCTACAACTTTACCTAACCCCAAAGATTGGTAAGCATGGGAAAAGATTTCTGCATTGGAATAACTATTTTCGTTACTCATGGCAATAGAAGGTTTTGTCCAAGCTGAAAGAGGTAACCGTTCAGAATAAGGATAAAAATCTTCAAACTTCTTATGATTTTTTTCTATATCATCTGTTGCGCCACGAGGAATAGTGTAGGCGTGTTGCTTCACATTTAGCACCGCCATAAGGTAATCGGTTGTCCAACCGCCACCATTGTAACGCACGTCTATTACAATGCCTTCTTTGCCGTGACCCACTGCCATTAGTTCTCGCTCAAAACGCTCAAAGCTGGTCCAGTTCATACCGCGGATATGTAAATAACCTAACTTGCCTTTAGAATACTTGTCAGTAAGCGCACGACGTGTCTCAACCCAATGGTCGTAGTTTTCGGCGTTTAGACTAGCGGTTGGCCAAATCACAATATCAGATGACGTTACGTCGTTTGTATTGGAGTGACTAACCGTTAACAGCACTGGCGTGTCGATTTGTCCGTTTAGATGTGCGTATATGTTACCTTCTGCAACGGCTTCTTGGTTGATATGAGTAATGATATCACCCACTGTGAGTTGGCTTTCTTCACGAGCCGCAGGGCTGTTTGGCAAAATTGACGTGATTTTGAAACCGGTATCTACCTGTTGTCCTTCAATACCCAGTAAACCTGTGCGCTGACGTTGGGTTTGTTTCGGATTTTCTCCTCTGAATAATCCCATATGACTAGCGTTAAGCTGACCTAGCATTAGATTGAAGACAGCCTGAAAGTCTTCTTTAGTCGAAGCAGATAGCGCAAGGGGTTTGTATTGAGCTTTTAATTTATCCCAGTCGTTATTGTGAAACTCAGGATCGTAAAAGCCTGCATCTAGGGCTCGCCACGCGTCTTCAAAAATTTGGTCGTATTCAGCAATGCGATCAACTTTTTGTTGGGATACGGTTTTGATGTTTTCTATTTTATCACTTTTGGTGATGACCCGAGTTAACGTTCCACCTTTGGTGAGAGAGTATATGTATTTTCCATTGTCAGCGAGTGAGAGATTTTGCGGCTCCTTGTCGCCACTGATAATGGCTTTTTTATCTTCACCATCCCATTTTATTTTGTAAAGATTACGCTCAGCTTCGTAATTTTGACGACCCGCTCTTCCTGATGTGAAATACACGGTTTCACCGTCTTCAGAGAACAAGGGATCAAGTTCGTTACCTGCGTATCGAGTCACTTGCTCTAAACGTTTGTAAATTCCGTCAAAATCTATATTTACGACAACTTCAGCGCTTTTTTCTTCGCTGTTTTCGGCTTTATTGTCATCTTTATCTTTGTTCTTTGCTTTTTTCTCGCTGTTGGTATCTTCTTTGGCTAAACGACGCCATTGTTCTTTTGAACGTTGATAGTCTTTGTTAGTTAGCCATACAAACCAAATGTCCATGTCGCCATTATTGCGCATAGAGGTAAAGCCTAATTTACTGCCATCCGGGCTCCATACGGGATTTCTATCGTATTTGGGATGCATACTGATATTCACAGGTTCTGAACTGTTATCTGCCGCGTGAATATAGACTTCTTCGTTAAAGTTTAAGTCAGATAAAGAATACGCTAACCATCGGCTATCTGGAGACCAACTTATTCCCGATGGAGTATCCCAGCCATCAAGCAATTGCTGAGGCGATGTAATCTCTCCGGTTTCTGAAACATTGGCTGATACCAGTTTGCCTCTACCTAGGGTGTAGGCGATGTGTTCACTGTTGGGCGAAATAACAGGAGAACGTTCGTCTTCTGGTGTGGTCGTGATAGCTTTGGTTTTGTGTTTGAGGGACTTAAACAGGTCAGGTTGATCTGGGTCGGCAGACGTTAACGTGTATAAATCGTTATTGCCTGTTTTGTCGGAGGCAAATACTAAGGTATGGTCATTTAACCATACGGGGTCTCTGTCTCTAGATGCCCCTTGGGTTAAACGTACACTTCGGCTGTCTTCTTTGTCGTTTCGAGTCACATAAATATCGCCTCTTACTACATAGGCAGAGAGTTTACCGTTGGGTGATACCGCGTACTCGTCGAGATCGTTATTCACTTTTTTAGCGATTTGCGGGTCAAAGCGAAAGTCACTTGCTACATTGATATCAACAATATCATAAGCGCCGTTTGACGGTGCCACCTTCACTATTTTGTCGCCAGCTTGATAGACAATAGCATCGCCGTTGCTTGTCGTACTGAAGTGAGTGATGCCAAACTCTTTTTCACTAGTGAGCTGTTTGTCTTTTCCTTTTAGGGTGATTTTATGGACGTTGTATTTACCACTTTTAGGCGATAAATAATACAAGGTAGTGTTATCAACCCAATGAGGACTAATATCTGCGCCAGCGTGTTTAGTGAGTTGTTTGTAACTTTTGTCTTTTACTGAGTAAATCCAAATGTTGCGGTTAGCAGGACCACGGTAGTCTTCTCTTGAGGTTCTTGCTGTTCCTCTGACGAAAGCTATCATACTACCGTCGGGAGAAACTGTTGCGTCAAAGCCTAATGCGTCCATAAAGCGAGACTCTGTTGCCGTTGCATTGGCCGAAACAGTTAACACTTCTGGTTCTCGTTCTACTTGAGCGTAAAGACGGCGACTATTAAATAGAACATGGTCGTTTTGAAACCCTAGCAC
>CAYUZL010000015.1:0-4664 GCA_964449725.1 uncultured Alteromonas sp.
CTGTAATATGACTATAGACTTTAATGATAAACACAATTCGCTGCTAAAAGATAAAAAGCTATCTTCTTCACTGCAGCAGATGAATTTTGAATTTACAAAATTAAATTTACGTGGAAGCTTAGCCCACTTATCAGAATCTACCCGTCGTCAGCTTACGTCTTTCGCTCGTGATGGTGCCGGTGGAGTGTTTTGCTTGAAAGATGATGATCAGAGAATTGTATACATTGATTCCGAAGGTTCTGGCGGCTACATAGCAAATTCATTTGATGAAATTATTTTAATTGTTAGTGCTTTTCCATATGCGTTGCAAGACTTGATTTCCATGGGCTTCTCGTTGAATACACTAAAAGAATTAAGTCAGTCCGCGTTACAAGAACTGAAAGAAGAGGTGGAGGAAACTCATTACAAAAAGATCATTGCCACCTCTCAATATTTAAGTAGTTTATCGGATAGTACCAATGCATTAGAGCCTGTAGATCTACTGTTTTTGGGTCTAAATATTGATCCACCGTTCCGAGTTTACGGTGCAGATGATCAAGAGTACGAGCAATTCTTTGAAAATGCCTAACAATGGCTTGCATTCGACGCAGCACACGGTGTCGTTGCGTGAATGTCGTACCTCCATTTTATCACACAAGCGCCACCACGTGCTGCGTAAAAATGGTTCAGATAATGGAGTGTTGAGAGCCACGCATAAGGTTTAATTGCTCTCGATGCGGTTGTAGTATCTTCAGATATGAATGAATATGGATTATTGACACATGGTTGATGTGGGTAGTGTTGAAACAACAAAGAGGCCTAAAATAATTTGGTTTACCCTAATACTTTCCGTTGTAGTACTTTTACTCTTAATAGCAGGTGTAGTTGATATTATTATTTCAGAGTAGAAATAATAGATAGCCTTGGCTACAAAATATTAATATTCAGTCTAATGGAAAAAATAGTGCAGGTCGTATGCGTTGTTTTTCTCATTGCAGGAATCCTAAAGAGAAAGCGATATGGTTGGTATCTCACAGTTTTGTTTTCACTGATAATCGCAATTTATACAGTAGCCAGATTGTTTTTTCCTGAATATATGGGGGCTAATAACGGATTATTAGAAATAGAAAGTAGGGCCGAAATTGCTGGTGCTAAATTAGTGAGCGTAATCATGGCTGTATTAGGGGTGGCATTCTTTGGTATGCATTTTAGGAAGAGAGTAAGGCTATATTTTCAACAAGACGAAGGTGAGAATTTCGGCCCGAATGGATAAAGTGAAATTGTACGACTAGCCTTACGTTATTAGGAATATTCTTAATGTCAGAAAACATTCAGATTCATTATCTGGAAATCGTTACTTCAAATGTCGAGCAAGTGTGCGCATCTTACTCGCAAGTACTTGGTGTTTCGTTTGGTGATGCTGTTCCAGAGTTGGGAAGTGCTCGCACAGCTACTCTCTCTAATGGAGGTACTATTGGCGTGCGAGCTCCAATGCACGACGCAGAAGAGCCTGTAACCAGGTCGTACTACCTTGTACCAGACATTAATAAGGCCGTAGAGCAAGCGAGAAATACAGGGGCTGAAATAGCAGTTCCTGTAATGGATATTCCCGGTCGTGGTAAGTGTGCCATATTAATGTATGGGGCAATTCAAAGTGGACTTTGGCAAATTTGAATTTGCGATGTCAATATCGTGTGCTCAGACGGGATTTGAACTTCGGCTGTTGTTGTGTCTTCGAATGTGATGTTGGTTAAAGCCAATAAAAGACAACTAAGGTATTTAACATTATTCTGCGTTTAAGCTGACTATAAAATATAATGCTCGTGTTCTGGTTGTGGCGCATCAGTAGAATTCTGTAGAAGAGCTGTTTGAGAATACAGTTATCTATCGGGAAAAACGGCACGCAACGTTTATGTTGGTGAAATTACCGAGTAAGAGTATTTACAAAATACTTCCTATGATTTTGACATATTTCTACATCAATTGTAGAGCTCTGTTTTGTCTTGCAGTTATCGGTTGATTTGTCGATGAGGGCAGCAACCTAACTGAATAGTTGTTCGCTTGTAAAAAGTATGATGCTGAGTAACTACTTGTTTGTGGAGAGTGTAAAAAATATGAGCATTCGCAAGGTGACCCCTGATGAACTCTAACTACCCATTGTCTGTTCATTTTCGATGGTTGATCACCCTGTGTGCATTGGTAATTCTTCCCGTTACCGTGCTGGCGCATGGTGTTGCTGACAGCGATCAGGCCTTTATTGGTGGTAGTACAGGGAGAATGGTATTTGTCTATATGTATCTCGGTGCTAAACACATGGTTACTGGTTATGATCATCTGTTATTTTTACTTGGGGTCATTTTCTTTCTGTATAGAATGCGTGATGTCGCATTGTATGTTTCGCTGTTTGCGATTGGTCACTCATTGACGATGGTTGCGGGGGTATTGTGGAATATCCAGATTAATCCATATTTGATCGATGCGATTATTGGATTTTCAGTTGTCTATAAAGCGCTTGACAATCTTGGCTTTTTTGAGAGGTGGATTGGTAAAGCACCGAATACAAGAGTTGCTACTTTGGTGTTTGGTTTGCTGCATGGTTTTGGTCTGGCTACAAAAATTCAGGAATTCGGAATTCCACAAGACGGGCGGCTAATTAATTTGTTGTCATTTAATGTCGGTGTGGAATTGGGCCAGTTGCTGGCGTTGGGAGCTATTCTCGTATTTATGGGTTTTTGGCGGCGTCAGGTCGGCTTTTGGAATCAGGCCAGGGCGGCTAACTATGTGTTGATGTTGTGCGGGTTTGCGCTGGTTGCATATCAGTTACTTTCATTCTTCAGGCATGCTGGCTAGAGGCTATTGTTACTATGCATATCAGAAAACCGTTACCAGAAGAACTGCCGGGTATTCGTGGGTTGCAACTCGCTGTAGTTGTAGTGCTGTTGGTATTTGTACTTTTAACTGTTTTAATAATCCTTCCTGCTGAACGTGGAACAGATCCCACGGGTATCGGATCGGCTCTCGGCCTTACCCGAATGGGGCAACTTAAGGCGGCGCTGGGTGAAGAAGACGCACCAGAAGAAGGACGCCCTTTTCAAAAAGATGAAACTGCCATTGCTGTTTTTCCCGGCCAGGGGAAGGAAATCAAGATGGAGATGGCCAAGGGTTTTTCAGCAGATTACAGCTGGACTTCTAATGGTCCGCTTTATCATGACACACATGGGGATATTTACGCGAATAGCGAGGTTTACCTGAGTTACTCCATTGCGGAGTCTGTAAGTAGTGACGAGGGTAACATTACTGCACTCTATGGTGGCTATCATGGGTGGTATTGGAAAAACAACTCTAATCAAATTATCACAGTGACGCTAACCACTGAGGGTGAATACCATAATATTGGTGCCAAATAGCTGTCGGCTTGTTTGTAGTTTTAATACCATCACATGTGTTACGCGAGGAAAGAGTGAACTTATGCGATTAAGATTTTGCCTGCTTATCTGCATTGTATTTATTTTTAAGCCGGCTTTGGCTAAAGAAAGCTCTCACTATCAGGTGTTAGATACAGTTGACCATGACTCGTCATATTTTACTCAGGGTCTGGAGTTGTCTGATGGTTTAATGTTCGAGTCTAGCGGGCTATACGGACAGTCAAGAGTACGGAAGTATCTTCCAGGTAAAGATAGTGCATTGTCGGAATATAAATTGGCGGACAAATACTTTGCGGAAGGTTTAACTCTGTTGGAGGATGAGCTGTTTGTTCTGACCTGGAAGGAAAATACTGTACTTGTACTCAATCGTGATGATCTGTCAGTGGTGCGTGAGATGACTTATGACGGACAAGGATGGGGGTTGGCCAACAATGGTAAACAGCTCATCATGAGTAATGGCAGTAGTACAATCTATTTTCGTGACCCGTCCAGTTTTGAAATCAAACACGAGATCAATGTCTACAGCCAGCAGCATTCTGTTCAGCGGATAAACGAGCTCGAATATGCGGAAGGTTATATTTGGGCTAATATCTGGCACAGCTCACTGATCGTAAAGATAAACCCCATTACCGGAGAACTGGCTGGCTTTTATGACCTGGCAGATCTGGTTGAGAAACATTCATCAAGGGGTGACCAGCGTGTGCTCAACGGAATTGCCTACGATGCCAACAAAAAAGCTTTTTGGGTTACCGGGAAACTTTGGCCCAAAAGATACCTGGTGAAGTTTGGAGTTTCTCAGTAAATCAAAAACAGTTGTTCTGCTTAATTAATAATGATTCTGTTGTAGATTTTCCATGTGGCACTTTGGTGAGTGGCTAACTATATAACCAGCTCAGTTCGAATCTAAGTATGTCTTTGCTTTGACTGGATATATAGTTGCGGTAATAAATATATGGAATCAGGTTCTTTAGACTGCTTGCTAAATTTATTGCTGCTAACGGCTTTATCTGTCTCCTTCCTCACTTAACTCTTTTAGTTTTATTGATTCATTTGCAGTACAATTACGGTGGTCATTTACAAATTTTGACTTGATCTAATCGCGTGAAAGTTTATGTGTTCGCTGTGATGAGAACATGCATCGTACTCAGGTGTGGGCTATTGGTTACGTAAAAAGCAGGTTAACACCAGCTGATTGACTGCCTGCAGCTTATTCTGCTGTTTTAATGCTTACTTTGAGAATATATATGAAACGTATACTGG
>CAYUZL010000016.1:0-5639 GCA_964449725.1 uncultured Alteromonas sp.
ATTTTTAGTTATATGTTTTTTCTCTGTAACTCTCTTTGCAGATGTAAGTCGTTACAACGAAGTGTCAAATAATTTTGGAAAATATGCGTTAAGCGAAACTGCTGTAGAAAATGCAAGAATGCAAGGCGAATGCTTAGTGCAATTAAAAGAACTAACATTTAAAAAGAAGAATAAGTTTGACCCAATTTCGGAATGGATAAACTATCGTTCTGTATCTCTTCTAGAACAATATTCGCCTTGTGAAGTTCTGATCATGTTAGAAGTTGCTAATAAAAAGATTCGTTCCCAAGAGCAAAAATATTGAATTAATCAACCTGGGTTTAAATGAGGCACAGCCTCTATGATCCATTGCAAGTGCGTAATTCACCTTATAGACATATATTCTTAACACTTCTGTTTAATCTAGGGTTTTATTCTGCAAAATAGATGGTTATTTACACATCTACGCTTTGTTTTTCTTCCTTTGTGTCTATTGAAAAGGCTAGAATTAAAAATCACTATCACTTCGACTACTTTAGTAGTAGCTTAGTGCAGTATTAATTATATTCTAATAAAAATAGATGGAACGACAGATGTCTGAATTTCATATTTCCAGTCAGTTTGACAGTGGAAACATTCAGGTAGTAAAAGCGGATTCAGTTGAAGACATAGTCTTAACAATTAAAAAAGATAACCAATCTGATTTTTATCAATGGTTTCATTTTCGACTTGTTACGCAACCCTTTATTGCCCATAAAATTAAACTTACTGAACTAGCCAATTCAGCTTATCCCGGAGGTTGGGAAAACTACGACGTTGTTGCCTCTTACGATAGGCAGACATGGTTTAGGATAGGATCAGAATTTGATGGAGACACGCTCTCGTTTGAATTCAACCCTGAATACCCTTCAATTTATTTTGCGTACTTCGCACCTTACAGTTATGAAAGACATCTCGACCTTATTGCTGATGCTCAAATGTCTTCGCTGTGTATTCACACATTACTTGGCGAAACCCTCGACGGCAGAGATATGTCACTTTTAGTGATTGGTGAGCCGAGTGAAGAGAAGTTAAATGTTTGGGTGACTGCGAGGCAACACCCTGGTGAAACTATGGCCCAGTGGTGCGCTGAGGGGCTCATTTCTCGTTTACTCGATGATGAAGACGGTGTGGCAAGACGCTGTTTGGATAAAGCGACATTTTATGTTGTACCGAATATGAATCCTGATGGCGGCGCTCGTGGTCATTTAAGAACAAACGCTGCAGGCGTGAATTTGAATCGAGAATGGGCCAACCCGTCGATGGAAAAAAGCCCTGAAGTTGCTCTTGTATTAGCGGCAATGGACGATATTGGCGTTGATATGTATTTAGATTTACATGGCGACGAAGCTCTACCGTATAATTTTGTTGCTGGCGCAGAAGGCAACCCTGAATATTCTGAACGAATTGCAGCGTTAGAATCAAAATTCAAGACCACTTTATTAACCATTACACCTGAGTTTCAGGATGAATACGGTTACTCCAAAGATGAACCAGGAAAAGCGGATATGCGCGTAGCATGCAACGCAGTAGGTCAACGTTTCGACTGTTTGTCGTATACATTTGAAATGCCTTTCAAAGATAATGCAAACCTGCCAGACCCTGTGTACGGATGGAGTGTGCCTCGTTGTCAAAGATTAGGTGAAGATATTCTTTCGGCAGTGGGTTGTGTGCTGCCATTTTTGCGTTAAGCACAGAATAAAATAACAATAAAAGAGGAAAAAACGTGGAAAGTTTTTATCAACTATTAACCTTGCTGGATAGTTTCTTAGGTTCAGCATTTTGGTTCCCTTATGTATTATTGGGTGTCGGTCTATTTTTTACCATTTATTTGAAGTTCCCACAGATTCGTTTCTTTGGTCATGCTTGGAAAGTGGTTACGGGAAAATATGATCACGGAGATGAACCTGGTGATACTTCTCATTTCAGAGCACTGACTACTGCGTTATCTGGCACCGTAGGTACGGGGAATATTAGTGGTGTTGCATTTGCGATATTTTTGGGTGGCCCTGCGGCGTTATTTTGGATGTGGGCGACGGCCTTTTTAGGTATGACCACCAAGTTCGTGGAAGTAACCCTGTCTCATAAATACCGAGTTAAAACTGAAGATGGCACCATGGCTGGCGGACCTATGTATTACATGGATCGCAGATTAAACATGAAGTGGCTGGCGGTAGCCTTTGCCGTTGCCACTGTGATTTGTTCTTTTGGTACCGGAAACTTGCCTCAAAGTAATGGTATTGCTACCAGTATTGAAGCCACTTTCGGATTAGAGCCAATTGTTGTAGGTAGTGTGTTGGGGATTTTACTGGCACTTGTGATCTTAGGTGGTATTCAGCGCATAGCAGCTGTGACATCTAAAATTGTTCCTATTATGGCGTTGATTTATTTAATCGGCGCGTTAGCAGTTATTTTTGCCAATGTTGAAAACATTGGGCCTGCGTTTTCTTCTGTGATCAGCGATGCGTTTACCGGCTCTGCAGCCGCGGGCGGGTTTTTAGGGGCATCCTTGTCTTATGCATTCAGTCGAGGCGTTAATCGAGGTCTGTTTTCCAATGAAGCAGGACAAGGTTCTGCGCCTATTGCTCATGCGGCGGCGAAAACTAAAGAGTCTGCGTCTGAAGGTATGGTTTCTTTGTTAGAGCCTTTCATCGATACCATTATTATTTGTACGATTACTGGTTTGGTCATTTTGTCATCAGGGGTTTGGAATGAAAAACACTACAATGAATTCCAGCGCTCGGATACCTTGTTTATTTCAGGTGAATATAACGAGTCAAATACAGATGACGTAACTAACCTATACCGCTATTTGAATAAAGAAGATGAGCATGGTGTAACGCCATACACAGGCTCAATATCCGTTGCCAATGGTAAAGCGATTAGTGGTGGTTATACATTATTACATGCACGCTCGTTTGCAGAGGATGTAACTTACTCAATAGGCAATGACGATTTATTTAGCGGTACGCTAAATATAGAAAATGGCCAGCCAATGAAAGACAATATTATTATTGAGGGTAAATCTCTGGTACATTCAGCGCCATTAACTGCAATTGCATTTACTCGTGGTTATTTTGGTGACTTTGGCAAATACATAGTCTCGATTGGTTTATTGTTGTTCGCTTTTTCTACTGCAATAGCTTGGTCTTATTATGGCGATAGAGCAATGACCTATTTGCTTGGACCAAAATCAGTCATGCCTTATCGCGTTGTTTACGTAGCTGGCTTTGTTTGGGCATCGTTTTCTGACACGACGTTAATTTGGGCGCTAAGTGCAGTTGCAATTGTTGTAATGACCTTACCGAATTTATTGGGCATCATGCTTTTATGCAAAGAAATGAAATCAACTGCCGAAGAATATTGGAGTAAGGTGAAAGATAAATAGTGGTTTGGAGTTTATAAATGGCGTTAATAGAATGCCCTTCGTGTAATAAAAAAATATCAGATAAAGCAGAAACCTGCAGTCATTGCGCCTTTGGCGTAAAGGCTGCAGATGCTGATGATATTCTAAGAAAGCAAAAGCTAAAACGTTTCAATAAGCTACGTGGGTTACAAAACCAATCTATGTTGGCAATACTGTTATTTGTAACCGGGTTTGGTTTTATGTTTTGGGGAGGCGCTCAGCCTGGAGACCTTCAGCACAACTTAGCCATGGGAACCTGTACTTTGGGCTTTGTATGGTATGGTGTTAATCGTGTACGCCTTGTTATTGCTAAGAGGTTTTCGCAATGAACCTCGATGTACTTTTGTCTTCAATGTCTCCTGATGTATACAGCCGCTTGAGACAAGCGGCTGAAACAGGAAAGTGGCCAGATGGTACGGCTTTAGATGAAAACCAAAAATCGGTTTGTTTGCAGGCGGTAATGTTATATCAAGCTAAAGTAGAGCAATCCAATGAACATATGACCTTAGGCGCCGATGGGAATATTGTTCATAAAAGTAAGCGCGAATTTAGAAATGAGCTTGATACAAGCCATTCTGCGTCTACTGATATTCCTAACTCTCAGACAATAGCCAAATTTAAAGAAAATGATTTTTAGTAAATTTTTCACACCTGACTACGCGAAACCCGATCCTAAATTGAGATGTGCAGCAATTGACAAATTATCGCCTTCATTAGCAAAAGAAAGGCAGATACTGCACGAACTTGCGTTCAATGATGACTCGGTAGACGTTACTCTTGCCGCACTCACTAAACTGGATTCGTTTGCGCTTTGGCAAAAAATGGCGCAAACATCAAAAAATGCAAGAGTAAAAAAAGCAGCGGTAGTGAAAGTGAAGCAAACTATTTTTTCATCAGAAAACATGTCTGATAGTGAGAAAAAACAGTTTCTTATAGAGTCAGCTGATACGGATTTGTGCTCAGAAGTATTGGAGCGAGGTGGGGTGTTTTTTGACGACACCGATTTTGCAATCAAGCTGATTGATAAAGTCAACAAGCCTTCTCTTGCTGAAGCCGTGTTTTTAAAACATGGCCAAATGGATTTAAAAGCACACTTAGTAGAAAACCAAAATGATGTTGGTGTACTACAACGTTGGTTGAAAAAGAATCAAATCGCAGATAACAGCGAATTAATAGTTAAAAAAATCTCTCGTTTAGAAGCGCTTAAATCCAGACCGGAAGAGTTGATTCGACAGGTTAAAATGAATTTAGCAAAGTACTTGGCATTAACTGAGCAAAGTGACTTTGAAGTAGTGGTGAAAAACAGAGAATTGCTGGAATTAGAATATCAGCAATTTGCGACTGAATTTGATGTACTAAAAGAAAGAGACAAAATTCAGTTTGAAGAAAAGAAGCTGACGATAGATAAAAAAGTGGCTTTTCATATAGAGAGTATGGAATCTAGCTACAAAGAAGAGCAGTTGTTACAGGAAAAGCAATTACAGCTAGAGACAATAACTTCATTAGTGCAAATATTAGCTAATGATGTGAACACAATATTTAACGATATTGAAGCAGTTACATTAAGCCAACTTGAAGAGTTACAACTGCGAATTCAAAGCACAAACGATGACCTCGCTAAATTTGCAGATCTTATAGGTAGAGAAAATAGCGAACCTTTGGCACAGCGCCTTGGCGAACTAAAAATAAAGCTAATTCGACTACCAGAATGGCAAAGACATGGAGAGTTAGTGTCTAAGGCTATTCAATTTGTTGAAGAAGAAAAAGATAAGGTCCTAACTACACCTGAGGCTATTCAAGAAAAGTTACCTTTGTTAGAAAGCCACTTTCACGATGTCTATGATAAATTATCACCGTTGGCAGCAGTGCATTTTGAACAATGGTCTAGCATTAAAAAGCAACTTAGAAAGAGTCTCCGCGAGCACAAAAAAACGATTAAACAGGGAGTAACGCAATTAAATCGCTCTTTTAGTAAAGTGTCTAGTCTTATTGAACAAGGGAAATATAAGGCTGCTTTTGGTCAATACAAACTATTAAACAAGGAGTGGGAAAAAGCCACTGATGCAGTGAAAGAAAACCTTGCCCGCAAGTACGATGATGTTTCACAGAAAATTACCCATTTGGAAGAGTGGCAGCAGTACCTTGCTAGTCCCAGAAAGCCAGAATTGTTAGCGCAAGCTCAACGTCTTATCGACGACTCTGAATTGTCAATGAA
>CAYUZL010000017.1:0-3171 GCA_964449725.1 uncultured Alteromonas sp.
ACCATAGGGTGTTGTTGATCTTTTTCAGTAATTGCAACGTGATTAGTGTTCTTAATAGATTTGTAACGACTGCTAACTCCAACTTTTATCAGTGCTTCATGCATTGCCTTAGATTGTGCAATGTTAACAACATCATCTTCCAGCCCATGCATAAAATACATTGGGGGATCATGTGTATCAATATGAAAAATGGGAGACGCACTTCGGTATGCGCTAAATATAGGGTGGCCCTTCGTCTGATAGGTCAACACCTTGCCTACATAGGCACCGAGAATTGCGTGACTATCAGTACTTTGCTCCCGCGCACTCAACAAATCAAACAGCCCTGAAACAGGCACAACAGCTTGAATACCGCTACTTTCTCTGCTTATCGGGTCAAATGCATGGGTATCTGCAACATCATCGCTTACTCCTAGTAAAGTAATTAAGCTTGCTCCAGACGAATGCCCCATTCCGCCAATCCAGTGATCATCAATGTTAAAACGTTCGGCATTATAACGAATGAACTGCACAGCTCGTTGTACATCTCTGAGTTGATATTGCCAAGTGAACTTTGGTGCTAATCTATGATTGATTGAAAATACGGTAAAACCCGCATCGTAGGCTGGGCCAAACATTTGTCGAGTCTCCCCCATCAAGTTGGGGAATATGTTTTGTTCAAGTAAATGGGTATCTAATGATTTAAGCGGAATGTCGTCATACTCTCCTTGAGCAGTAAAACCAGTACCCATAATAAAGACCACTGCATAACCATTTGGCTCGGGCGGAGAATACACATCCATTAACAAGGCGCTACCGTGATCCATGCCATAAATCACATTTTCTTGCGTAGGTACTAAGTATTCAGTGTCAGACGCCAATATGTCGACACTGAATATCCCTATGAATAGAAGGCAACATCGTTTGAACTTATTTATCACTGATAACGATCTTATCAAGCAAGCCAAGTAAAAATTGCGTGCCTGTGCCTGAAGCAATGGCATCAAATACATTTTCAACATTCTTGCCTTGTTGTCCTCCGGCTAAATCGCTTACCGAACGAATAATGATCCAATCAATATCATTCACAAAACACACTTGGCCAACGGCGGCAGATTCCATTTCGGTAACTTGCGCGTTAAATACACGTCCCAACCAATTGCGATAGTCTGCGTTATCAAGGAAAACAGAACCTGTTACCCCATTTCCTCCGACTTCAATTTTAATTGGCGTTCCAGACGGCATAGTAATTTTCGCATCGTCGGCAACCTCTTGAGCCATGGCAACTAATGACTCACTTGCGCTGAAATAAGGCATTTGACGTGGCGTATCCCACCCCTCTTTTATCACTGCCATTTCTTCAGGATGAATAAAACCATAATTTTCATATTTAGGCGCATGTTCATCAGTAGCTTCACGGACTTTATAACTTGCAAGAGCTTGCTCGTAGTAATCAGGTAGAATAAATTCGCCTTTATTCTTAGGATCTGGATTGATATAAACTGATTCATCATGAAAGTACCAACGCTCTGGGATCGCAATATCTCCAGGGGTAAACTTGGGGTTAACGGCTCCCGCTATTCCCATCATTACCACCTTATCAATAGGAAAATAATCAAAGGCCATTTGCATTGTCATAGCTGCGTTAGGTACGCTAATTCCGGTAGTGAAAATAACAACAGGTTCGCCTTTGTATTTACCTAATTGATACTTTACACCTCTAAAGCGCACTGTTTTTTCTATTTCTGCGTCATCCAGTTGAGCAAACGCTTTATCTATCGCTTCTATCTCTGGTTCGTATGCTGCAACAATCGCAGTCCAACCATTTTTTACATCAAATGTTCTAGGACCATATTCCGATGTTGCTTCGCTATCTTGCGCACAAAACGCAACACTTGAAAACAAACATAAAACTGACAAAACCACTCGGGCTCTTAAATGTATCATTGGATTATTCATTACTTATTGCCTTTTCACTTAGTTTTTTAAATTTTGGTTTGTGTTTGATTCACCGGCAGCATCAAGTCCATAGGTGTTTGCTTTTTGATCCAGGCGCTCTAGTTCTTCGTGCCAAAGCAGCATCCAGTCAGCACTGATATTTTGTTCTAATTCTTCGGCGCGATCGGTTGGACAAAAAATAGAAACATCTACTACCAATTTAGCAAATTGATTTGTATGAATAGTTGCGACAGGAATGATACTAATAAACTCTTGATCTAAACTGCGTTCAATTAAACTTTTATAGCGAATTGCCACGTCTTTAAAGTCCGCGCACCTATGGGCTGCACGATCCATTAGTTGAGGAATTAACGAATAGGCATTTACCGTTGGCTCGTTAACGATTGAAAATTTATGCAAACGGTACCTGCGCATAAAGTTAAGGTTTTTAATCACCCGAGTAATGATTTGATTATTCGGAATATGCACGTGTCTACCCGTGTATTCCATATGCGCAGAATTGACTTCTAGCATCGACGTTTTCGCCCAATCAATTTCAACGACTTCACCCACTTGCTGATCTATTTGCACCCAATCCCCAACGCGAAAAGGCCTGGAAAACATATAGTAAATAAAGCCGATAAAGCACTGAATGTACTCTCTTACTGCAAGAACAATTGCAACCATAAATGCCGCAATAGAAATAGCTAAGTTGTGGACTTCAGAAGACCAAAACATAATCAAAATAACAACGAGTAAAGCATTTGCAAGTTGCTTGGTTAAGTTAATTTGATTACGCCTATCTTCGCCTCGTTTTTTACTTCGTAAACGTATAACGTGAATTAACGTTCGCTTGGCCAACAAAAATGAAAAGATAATCAAAAATGTGGCAACGAATTTGTAATTTTCTATATAGATAGACGATGTTGAAACGAACTCATCAAAAAACGTATTCACAGGTTTTCCATTGTTTTATGTTGCTTCTCTACTTTTGCGTTTATTTCGAGTGCCTATTTCGCAACGACTTTGACTTTATCAAACTCTGCTAACACAGCTTCGTCAGACTGCTGACTAAACATATTTACTAGCGCTATGGTTAGCGAACTCACTATAAATCCGGGAACAATTTCATACATAACAGAGCTCATCGCTTTACCATTGCTGAGAATAGGCACATAAATCCATAATAAAACAACAACTGCACCACTAACAATCCCGGCTATTGCGGCTTTATGGGTTAAATTTTTACTGTAC
>CAYUZL010000018.1:0-3117 GCA_964449725.1 uncultured Alteromonas sp.
CGAAAATACCCTGCCCGCCTTGCTGTAATTCAACCCATTCAACCGCAAGTCCGGGAAAGCGCTGTTCCATATGTACTTGGCTATTGCCTACTTCAACGAAGCACCAGCCATTTTCAGAAAGTTGTTGTGTCGCACTTTTTAAAATTTGCTCAACAATATCCAATCCATCTTCACCTGAAGCCAATGCAAGTTCAGGCTCGTGCTGAAATTCATCAGGCAAATCTGCCATATCTTCTGCGTCAACGTAAGGAGGATTCGTCACGATTAAATCGTAAGTTTGTCCTTGCAATGCATCAAACAAATCAGACTGAATAGGGAAAACACGATCTGACATCTGGTATTCTTGAATATTAAAATCTGCAACCTCTAACGCATCAGCGCTAATATCAACAGCATCTATAATCGCATTTTCAAATGCGTGGGCTAACGCAATTGCGATACAGCCACCACCGGTACACATGTCTAAAATACGGTTGGGCATTCCATCGAAATAGGGTTGAAAACGGCTCTCTATCATTTCTGCGAAAGGTGAACGAGGGATCAGTACCCTTTCATCCACGTAAAAGGGCATTCCGTTAAACCATGCCTGATTTGTAATGTAAGGCAATGGAAAACGGGTTTGCACTCGTTTTTGAATGCTCTCGACAACAACTTTTTTCTCTTGTTTGGTCAACTTTGCACTAAATAACCCATCGCCTGTCACTTCAACCATATTATGAGGAAGTTGCAAACTATGGAATATCAAGGTCACAGCTTCATCCCAAGGGTTATCGGTGCCGTGACCAAAATATAAATCAGCCTCAATAAATCGGCTCACAGCCCAGCGAGCCATGTCTAAAATTGAGCCTAACTGTTCAATTGCTTCGTCTAAATCGTGGTTGTCTATCATGCAAAACTTGTGCAGCAGAAAATTAAGGCGGTATCATACCCAAATCCCGCATTGAAAACACCCGTTAAGTAGGACCCAATTATGAACGACAACGATTTTGACGCATTTAAACAAGCCGTTGCCGGTATCACTCCCTACAAACAAGATAAATATGTGCCGCCTAAAAGCAAAATCGTTAAAAAAAAGCACTGTAACGAATCGAAGGAAAGTTCATTAAGTAAGCAAGCTAGCGCCAGCTTTACATTTTCTGATATTTATCAGGCTCATTTTGACGAAAATGGACCGCTAAAGTACGTCCGAGAAGACGTTCCTGCTTATACAACAAAGCAACTTCGCAGAGGTGACTTTGCCCCTGAATGGGTATTGGATTGCCATGGCATGAGTAAAGATGAAATGAAACAAGAACTGGTTTCTATGATTTTTTTGGCACAGCGCCAACACATTGCTTGTATCAGTATTTTACACGGTGTCGGTACTGGCGTGCTAAAACGCTCCCTTCCTCATTATTTAGTGCAACACCCTAAAGTACAGGCTTTTCACCAAGCGCCACTAGAATACGGTGGCCATGGTGCGCTATTGGTATTATTGGATGTGGTTGAACCAAGGTTTTGAACAAGCAAGAACTTACTCACTTAGAAACCAAACAACTTTTGAAACCAATTCTTTTTTAAATCGGCTTCACATGTTTTGAGTTGCGCAGCATAGGTAATTGAACGCGCTTTGACTTTTTTAGCCACTGCAATTAACCAAGGTTTTTTATGGTGGCTACCGCGGCGGTATCCCCCCCAACCTTCGTGATAATTCAAGTACTGTGCGTTGGCATCCCATTTAGAAATACCGTTGATAGAATGGGTTTTTGAAATAAACCACCCCATAAAATCGATTGCATCATTAAAATTATCTCTGTCAGCGCCTCTTCTACCGGCTTCTTTTTTATAATCTTTCCAAGTAATTGTTTTTGCTTGGGAATAACCATAAGCCGACGACACTCTACCCCAAGGTATCAGCCCAAAAAACACATAGTCTTTTGGTGGTTTTGCATCATGCCTGAAGGAACTTTCCTGATACATCATAGACATGGGAACGTGTATCGGTACTCCCCATTTATCTCTTACTTTTGCAGCAGCATCATACCAATCGTTTTTTTCATAAAAGATTTCACACAAGTTCGTTATATTTTTCGGTGGCTTATTCGCACACCCCGTAAAAAAAATAATTACACTTAATAAAATAAATGGGAACTTTTTTCGCATAATGTGTCTTACCTTATAGTTCTACTATACTTTTATGTGTTTCCTTGGAACTATTTTATGCCTAGCGTTTAACGCTAGGCATTTTTTTTAGCAGGTGCTTGCGAAAAATAACTGGCAATAAATTCCTCAAATGGCACATCATCCATTTTATCTTTCTGTTTCTGCTGCTCTAACGATGTTATCGCCTGTTGCCTAAACTCTGCGTCATCAGTATGAACATAGCTATGTTGCTTCATTTCTTTTTGGTATAACTCCGCTTTTTCTAGGCCTAATTCTCCGTTGTCTTTGTTCTTTTCAAGTAATTCATTTAGCCACCGCCCTGAAAAGGTTAAATTTGGATCGAGAATTTTTCCCCACTCAGTTTCAACAGCTTGAGTATATTTATTCGTGCCATTTGCTTTATCTAAGGCACTTGCAGCATGTCTAAATTCATCAAACAATTGAGACGCCCAGGCTTTCATAGACACACTCTGACCATCTCGTTGTAAAATTAAACTAGGCCTTCTGCCTTCTAGCACAATAGATTTGAAGTTTGCTTGAGCTTCTTGAACCCCACCAGCATCTAATTTCTGGCTAGGTTTAAGGGAGCAGGTCAATAGAAATACATCCAAGAAATAAAACTGCTCTTCGCTAATACCGTAAGGTGAATAAGGGTTTACGTCTAGCGCTCTTACTTCAATATAGCTGACACCTCTTTTTATCAAAGCATCTGTGGGCTTTTCTAAAGGACGTGTTGGCTGTTTAGGCCTAACAGAGGAATACAATTCATTTTCAATTTGTAGAATATTTTTACTCAACTGTTGCCAGTGCCCGTTTTCCCCAGCATTAAATTTAGAAAACGATTCAGAAGGCGTATCCATTGCTGTTCTCAATAGATGTACATAACTATCCAAGCTGTTATAGCAGATATGCATTTTTGACTGATCGACATTGGTATAACCCAAATCACTGAGTCTTAAAGACGTTGCATAAGGG
>CAYUZL010000019.1:0-2504 GCA_964449725.1 uncultured Alteromonas sp.
GGCGTTAACTAAGAGGCTTTTGCCATCGGCTGCCCAGTTGATCCCTCGAATATAAGTGTCCATCGGAAATTGAGAAAGCTGTTTCGCGCTATTCTTTCCACTTATCCATATTTGTTCTTCACCAGATCGCTCTGACCAAAAAGCAATTAGATCACCATCAGGCTGAAAAATTGCATAGTCCTCTCCTAAGTTTGAGCGTTCATAGCTCGAATAAGTTTTGGCTTGACCTTCTAATGATTCTGTTTGAGTTATTTGATCACGTGGTAATAATACGATATCACTGTCATACGTGCCCTTTAATAAGAGTAGTCGTTTGTCATTGGGGTGAAAGACAGGTTGAGCAACCCTGTCGGCAAAAGGGACGTTAATTTTCGAAACTTCCCCATCATAGGACAGAGCAAACATTTGCCTGCCCGTACTGAAGATTAGCTGCTTATTGACGTGATCAAAACTGGGATAGATAGGCCTGAATCTTGATATTTCTGACGGACGTTTTATGGCGTGACTGGACAACGTTTGGCCATCAGACTGAAGGATATCAATGTAGTCTTGGCCATTTTCGCGAGTGTTAATCACTGCAATAAGATCGTCCTGAGTAGAGTACGTAAAGTCGACTAAATTACCATCTTGGATATCGTACAAGTCAGTGCTCGCATTGTCGCTTATTGAGTAATTGATTAACTTCCAATGCTTTGATTGTTTTTGTAATAGTGCAATGTCGTTATTATTGAGCCATGTTGGTTTTTTAACTTTTGAGTTTTGACACTGCAAAATTAACTTCGGTTCCTGCGGGTTCTCAAGAGCCTCTTGAAAATCCAAACTAACTAAGTTGTAGCAATCTTTCTGTGTAACAGGTTGATCGCATACTTCAGTCGCTAAGAACACCAGTTTTTTCCCATCTTTTGAAAAACTATGTCTACCGTACGCCCCCCAATCTTTAGTCAACTGAATTTCTTGTTGGGTCTTGATATTTTTAGCCCATAACTTATTCACACAAAGCTTATCTAAGTAACGATTAAAAACAATATATTGTCCATCCGGTGTGTAGCTCGCATCGAACTCCTTGTCATCGGTGGCGGTGAGAGAGCGTAAATTATCAAATTTTAATTGAGATGATGGCGTAGAAATAGAGTTTTGATATACAAGAATGCTCAAGGTGGCTAATCCAATGACGATAGCCGCTTGCCTTAAACGTGAGTGCAAAAATCTCGGTTTATTGGTTACGTTGGTATCGTTATTCGTTACTCGAGCATAGTCATCACTACTCGGATCAGTTGAAACATGCCATCGAACGTCGCTCTCTAGGCTGTATCCTTGTTTGGCGTGTGTCTTTATATAAGTCTGAACTTTGCCATCATCGTCCAATGCTTTTCTCAATTGGGCAATGCTTCTTTGCAATGTATTGGGCGATACCACGGTGTCATGCCAGACTTCGTCTAGCAATGCGTCTTGGCTAACCACCTGTCCTTGGTTTTCGGCTAAGCAGGTAAGCACCGCCAACGCTTTTGGAGGAATGATTTGCGATTGGTTATTGTGAGTAATTTGATTTCTAGATAAATCAATATAAAAACCACCTATCCAATATTGTTTGGTCATATATGCCTTAATTAGGATGCAAACTGATGCTCTAAAGTAAATCTAAACAAGATGAATCATCTTAGCATAAACTCAAATTGCAAATAAATTCACTTATTTAAGTGATTGATAATAAAGTAATATTTTCATATCAATCAGAAATCAGCTAAAAATCAGCAAGACATCATGTGTTTTAAATTTCAACCTTTAAAATTCGCTTCATGTTTGAAAATACGAAGGAAGAAATTAATAACATGAAGAAAAGTCTAATCTTGTTTTTGCTACTTTCACTCGCTTCTATAAGTATTGAAGCAAGTGAACAAAAATCATATGAAATGCCCAGGACCCATGTAATACCGATTCATAACTCTGAGTCCGAAAAGCAATATGAACTGTACATTAAGTTGCCTGAGGAGTATTCGGAGAATAATGATAAAACCTACCCTGTTATTTATTTTACCGATGCGGCATGGACTATTGAGCTGTTATCGGCCTCCACTAACAGTCTGATGAAAGACGCTATATTAGTTGGTATATCTTGGCAAAAGAACATGGCTGAAGATTTAAAGCTAGAATACGGCGAATTCGCCAGTCGATTTAGTGATTACTCTTTCTGGAAAAAATCAAACCCAAAGCACCCCAAATTAAAATTTGGTTACGCCGATAATCACTTGGCATTTATACGCAACGATGTATTTAAATACATAGAGAAGACCTATCACACTGACCCGAGTAATCGTTCTTATTATGGGTATTCTATGGGTGGATTATTTGGTGCGTATACCTTGCTAACTCAACCCGACATGTTTAAAAACTACATGCTGGGCAGTCCGTCAATAAAACTACTCGTCAATGACGACTCTAAAATGCAGCTTACTGAGGGCGGTACCAAAGTCGATTTCAAAAGCGAAGAACTCAACGTTAATATC
>CAYUZL010000020.1:0-3010 GCA_964449725.1 uncultured Alteromonas sp.
TAGTTGGTTTCCTGTAATTAGGTAGACGTTATAATGAAGGCTTGTGAGCGTGCAATCGATTTTGCGCCGCTTTAATACCTTCCTGTAATAGTATAGGTGTACATCTTACCGCTTCATCGATGGCATCATCAATAACCTGTTTGTCATTCGTACTAGGTTTACCTAAAACGTGACCAGTTACACGACTTTTATGACCAGGGTGGCCTATACCAATGCGTAAGCGCAAGAAGTCTTTGTTGTTGCCCATTCTTGATACGATATCTCTAACGCCGTTTTGGCTAGAGCTGCCGCCAACTTTATATTTAACGATGCCAGGGTCTAAGTCTAATTCGTCGAATGCCACTAAAATACTTTCAATAGGAATACGATAAAAATTTGCCATAGCTGCAACAGCCTGACCACTTTTATTCATAAAGGTAGTGGGGACGAGCAAACGAATGTCTTTTCCTGTGATGGAAATACGACCGGTTAAACCAAAGAATTTGCTTTCGCTAGAGAGAGAGGTGTTGTAAGAACGAGCGAGCTCATCAATAAACCATGTACCGGCATTGTGACGAGTATGAGTATATTCGGGGCCTGGATTACCCAGACCCACAATCAGACGAATATCAGACAAGCTGATTATTCCTCAGAAGCAGCTTCACCTTCGCTGTCATCTTCGTTGATAGACGCACGAGTTGCTTTAATGGTCAGTACTGCTAGGTCGTGACCTTCGCCTTTACTTAGTTCAACAGAGCTAATACCTGCAGGTAGAGCAATGTCAGACAAGTGTAGTGTTTGATCCATTTCAACAGCGGCTACGTCAACTTCGATGAATTCAGGTAAGTCTTTAGGTAAGCACGCTACTTGAATTTCGTTTGCGTGATGCTCTGCAACACCACCTGCTTTTATCGCACCGTTAGTGTCTTCATTAATGAAGTGAAGAGGTACGTTAGCGTGAAGTTCTTGACCAGCAATAACACGTTGGAAATCCAAATGAAGGATTTTTGGCTTGTATGGATGGCGTTGAATATCTTTGATAAGCGCTTCTACTGGCTTCCCATCTACATTCAATGTAAGAACGTGAGAATAAAATGCTTCAAATTCCTGTGCTTGAAGTACTTTATTGTGCTCTAGCGTTAATGAAAGAGGGGCTTCGTCACCACCGTAAAGAATTGCAGGTACTTTGTCAGCATGACGTAGGCGGCGGCTCGCACCTTTCCCTAAATCTGCACGAATCTCTGCATTCAGAGTAAAAATAGCATCAGACATGAATATGTCTCCAAAATTAAAAAGTAATTAAATAACAAGTTTTTGCGACCAAAACTTGCGTGATCCCCTTATATTGGGGCCCCACCAAAATTTGAGGGCGGCGAATTCTAGCATTGGTGTGAAACGAAAACAATAAAGTAATGATAAATTTGGAAAGATGGGGTTTGCAGCACGCCGAGGCATGCTGCGAATCATTGCAGTTTAGTACTCAAACATTGCAGAGATGGATTCTTCGTTATTAATACGACGAATGGTTTCTGCTAGCATTTCAGATAAAGTAAGTTGTTTAACCTTACCTATTTGCTGCATTTCCTTGGAAAGTGGAATGCTATCGGTAATGATGATTTCATCAATAACAGATTCTTTTAAATTTTGTGCAGCGTTGCCAGAGAATATTGCATGGGTTGCATAAGCATACACTTTACGAGCGCCATGTGATTTTAGCGCTTCTGCTGCTTTAGCAAGTGTGCCCCCTGTATCTATCATATCGTCAACAATAATACAGTCTCTTTCATTTACATCACCAATAATGTTCATGACTTGTGCAACATTCGCTTTAGGGCGACGTTTATCAATAATGGCTAGGTCTGCGTCGTTAAGAAGCTTTGCCGTTGCTCTTGCTCGAACAACACCACCAATGTCAGGAGATACCACTACGGGATCTACAAAATCACGTTTGAACATATCGTCAAGTAAAATAGGTGTACCAAAGGCGTTATCAACAGGAACGTCAAAGAAACCTTGAATTTGTTCTGCGTGAAGGTCAATGGTTAAGACTCTATCTACACCAACATTCGACAAAAAATCAGCAACGACTTTCGCTGTAATAGGAACTCGAGCTGAACGTACACGTCTATCTTGACGGGCATAACCGAAGTAAGGAATAACCGCAGTAATTCTTCCAGCCGAAGCACGACGGAAAGCGTCTATCATTACTATGAGTTCCATCAAGTTGTCATTTGTAGGCGCACAGGTCGATTGTAGAATAAAAACGTCTGAACCTCGGACGTTTTCATGAATTTCTACGCAGATTTCTCCGTCGCTGAAACGTCCAACACTCGCATTACCGACTTTAGTATAAAGGCGGTCGGCTACTTTCTGGGCAAGTTCTGGTACGGCATTGCCCGCAAAAAGTTTCATATCTGGCACAAGTATGTCCTCGGTGCTTAATTGCTGAAATTAAAATGTATATGAACGTTGAGATTCTAATTGTTGTATTAAGGGCGACGACTGAACTCCTTTAGCAACAAAACCAGACCATTTTCTGGGTAATTTCGCCAAGGTTTCTTCAGCTTCATGTTTTGCATTAAATTGCGCAAAAACACATGCACCTGTTCCTGTCATTCTCGACGGCGCGAATTGTATCAACCACTGCAACAAATATGCAACTTCAGGATGACGGTTACAGACAATTTTTTGGCAATCATTTCGTGTTGATTCAAATTTGTACTGCTTGGGATTAATTATAGGCGTTGATCTGGGTAAGTCAGGTTCTGTAAAAATAGTTTGAGTGCTGACGTGAATGTTGGGATGTACTATTAAATACCAAGTTTCTGGAATAGCAATAGGAGTAAAAGATTCTCCTAAGCCTTCAGCAAAGGTGGTTTCACCATTCACGAACACAGGAACGTCCGCACCTAAGCGCAGCCCTAGGCGCTGTAGTTCGTTTCTAGGGATAGTTAAATTCCATAATTTGTTGAGTACTAATAACGTTGTTGCTGCGTTACTCGAACCACCACCTACACCGCCGCCCATAGGG
>CAYUZL010000021.1:0-4838 GCA_964449725.1 uncultured Alteromonas sp.
TCCCAACTGTGGTGATTTGGCCGATATGTTTAATAATGGCGCAATGGGAATATTAAGTAATGTAGGTAACCTTGTAGAGCCAACCAATCGAACTAGTTTTTCGGGAACATCTCAACAACTACCACCGCAACTATTTTCTCACGCCGACCAATCACGTCAGCTACTGAGTGAGCCGACTAGTACTATTCGTTATGGATGGGGGGGCCGTATTGCTGAGATTTTAGGAGATTTAAATACTGACACTTCGCTTTCTCCATTGGTATCGACTGCTGGTTTGAATCCCTTTCAGTTGACACTAAACCGGTTGATCAGTACATATTCGACAAACACACAAGGACCGTCAGCGCTTCGAAATAATACTAATGTAAGGGAGACAATGCTTGATGGCTTTATGAGAGCGCCTTCATTTGATTTATTTTCCCAGCGTTATCGCGACGTTTATGATTCAGCCGTATTGGCAAATTCAACTGTAGGGCAAGCTTTTGATATTGCAAATAATTCTTCTGTTAATTACGACGAGATTTTCGATGCAGCAGGCGCTGGGAGTACACGTCTTGGGGATCAATTAAAAGCAATTGCTAAATTAATTGCAGGTCGAGATGCCAGTGCGAATAGTCGTCCTATTTATTTCGTACGCATTGGCGGCTTTGATCAACACACTAGTTTGTTAGTGGATCACGCAGAAAGAATGCAAGAGCTTAACAATGGATTAAAAGCGTTTCGCGATACGTTAATCGAGCAGGGTGATTTTGGTAATACGTTAACCCATGTTGGGTCTGAATTTGGTCGAACTTTTACGCCAAATAGTTCGGGCACCGACCATGGCTGGGGAGGCAACATGATGGTTATGGGGGGAGCTGTGAAAGGAGGGCACTTCTTTGGGCGTTACCCAGATCTTGTATTGGGAGGAGAACGAGATGCGGACAGCCGGGATAGAGGGCGCTGGATCCCACAAACATCAACATACCAAACGGCGGCAGTCATGGCGAATTGGCTTGGGGTCCAACCATCTGATTTAAATACTATATTCCCGACACTGGTGAACTTTGATGATCCACTTGGGCAAGACGCGAATATTGGCTTTATTCGTTAATAATCCTAAGTTTAAGGCTTAAATTCGAGGGGACTTCCCGTCCTCAACCTTAAACGCTTTATTCCCTTTATCAACACTCTAATCTCCACTTGTTCAAAAAGACATTGGTTTCAAAGTGGTTTCTTCTTCGCCATTTTCATTTTAAACATTCTTATCGTCATAATTTATTCACCTATTTGTCGCAGATGAGTAACCAATTTGTCATTTAATCTGCTCATTATTAATTCGCCCTACTGAGGGACATAAAATTAATAATCTTTTAACGCATGATCATAAGAATGAGAAATTCCATGGCAATATCTTCAAAAAATAAAGTTAAAGTAACTTTGCTTGCACTTTCGGTAGCCGTTGCTCTCAGTGGCTGTGATGGAGACGACGGTGCTCAAGGAGCAAATGGTGTAGATGGTGTCAACGGCGCTGACGGAGCCAACGGGCAAAATGGTGCACCAGGTTTAGCAACGCTAACAGTTGTTAGCGAATTAGACGCACCGGGTGTTAGACCTTGTTTTAACGGGTTCGTAATTACGCAAACAGGGCTAGATGACAATAGTGACGGCGTACTAGAAGACGCTGAAGTTGATTCTTTTGTGACGAGTTGCGGAACCAGTCAACAACCTGCGCCTATGTCGTCTTTAGTTGCTACCTTTACTACTGAAGGCGGCTCTATTCCTGATTTTGTTAGAGAAAAAGTCAATACATTTGCTACATCAGATACAACGCCTAGTGGATTCCCTTTGTCACAAGCGGTAACAGATTCTGTTCGTACTATTTCGGGTATAGGTAACAATGTAGTCACTCAATGGTTTCAACCTCTTAGTACTGAAGCCGATGGGCCTTTGTTTGGCGCTAATCTAGATTACACCTCTTATTTTGGAAATGGATGGGATTCTGATTGGGGTGAAGATGATGTGGTTGGCAGTGCACCGCAGTTTAATGGCGATCCTCGTTCTGGTGTAATGTGGGCGAACCATGAATTTGTTTCTAATGGTATCCCTTTCCCAGGTTCTGCGCCAACAGGTCAGCATTTATCTAATGCCTTGTTTGCAATGGGACAAGGTGTTCTTAACTTTGATGTGACCAATGATGCAGCTTGGACTGTGGAGCGAGCAGAACGTTATATCGCTATTCATAAAGCTCAAGTGGGCGGAAGTGTATTTCGCGTGAGCCAGCAAGCGAACGGTGAGTGGCGAACTGAGCAAACTGCCGATGCAGAAAGGTTTGATGCGTCTTCAAATACTTTGTCGACAGTGACTGATTTTGCGTTGAACAATTTAGATATCAACGACGATGGAACTGCATTATTGAGCGGACAAATCGGTGGTATTTTAGGTAACTGTTCCGGTGGAACATCGCCTTGGGGCACGATTATTAGTGCTGAAGAAAATGTTCAAGGCGGTTATGGTGACTTAGAAGACGCGTGGGGAAGCAGACAAGAGTTCGACCCATCGCCAACTAACGATGGTAGCGTGTGGGGACCAGGTGCTAACGTAACAATTAACTATTCACCTGTTGCTGCCGGTGCTGCAGTATTTACCTTTACTGATGAATCATTGAACCATGAAAGAGATGTTTATGGATTCTTAAATGAAATCGATATTCGTGAACGCAGTAATGTGCCTTACTCTAGCGTGACTGAAGGTGGTAATGGCAACGGCCATAGAAAAATAGGTTCTGTTGGCCGTGCGCGCTGGGAAAATGCTACGTTTGCGACAGATGAACAATTCGAATTAGTCGATGGTCAACCTGTTGTTATGTACGCAGCAAACGACCGCCGTAGTGGCCGCATTTATAAATGGGTTTCTGAAGACGTTTACAATGAAGGAATGACCCGTGCACAAGTACGTGCTTTGATGGACGAAGGAAACCTTTTTGTCGCCCACTTTGCTGACATGGATAACCGTACCGGTTATACCTTAGCGCCGACGGACCCTACTTCAACATGTGCAACATCTGATGTATCTGAGTCGGGTGACGTAGAAGATAAAGCGGCTATATTCGCTTTAGGTTGTGAATCTCCAACTGAAGCCAATCGCGGCAGTGGTGAGTGGATATTACTTTCTACTACAAATACTGCGCAAACAGCGCCAAATGCAGGTGCAACTAACTCTGAAGGAGAAGTTGTATTAGCGACTAATACCAGTGTTGCAGATGCATTAGCGGACGTTGATTATAATTTCATTGGTGGGTTTACTGATAATAATACCATTTATTCAGCCTTGTTTACTGCGTCTATGAAGCTAGGCGTAATGGAATTAAACCGTCCAGAAGATGTTGAATGGAACCCTATTGATGACCGCTTGTATATTGCATTTACAAATAATGGTCGCCCAACGGCACTTGATCAACAAGGTGTTATGAAAAATAACGGTCTTGGAGGTGTAGCGGGTGTTGATGAACGTCTTGATTTTGAAGGTGCAATTTTCGTTCTAGAAGAAGGCAATCAAGCAACACCAGGATCCTCTGATACCTTTAGTTTTTGGGCAGCGGCGCAAGGTCAACGTGGAAACTGCGACTTCTGCTTTGAAGACCCAGATAACATCATGATTGATGCTGAAGGTGGTGTTTGGTTCGGTACTGACGGTAACTTTAGTACTACTCGCGGTACAACCGATGGCTTATATTTCCTCGATTTAGACCCAGCTCACCAAGCAGGACAACCTGGAATCGTTAACCCTACTTACGGATTACCTTTCCGTATTGTTACGGGGCCGAGTGATTCAGAAGCAACAGGTCCGTCGTTTAACTCAGATATGAGTACCATATTCTTTGGTGTTCAACATCCTGGCGAGAGAAGTCCAAGTACTTTTCCTAATGGCGCTTTGTAGCCTATTGGAAAATAAATGCTGATGAGATACAGCATGATATGAATGCATATGGGAGCCTGTTTTTGGGCTCCCTTTGCCGTTTGAGAATACGTGTACGTATCAGGAATAATAATGAAAAGAATATGGCTGCTGTTTTTACTTTTATTAAGTGGATGCGATTTAGCTAATAGCCTTCCTCCGAAAGAGAAAGTGAGTGAAATTGATTATCAACCACTGGCCTTAGCGCTTGAGACACAGGGTGATATCTATAACGCAGAAGCGGTAATACCTCCTCAGTGCTATACCAAAACAGATGGAAAGAACAACCCTTGCTGGGCATGTCACACCAACAAAACCGCGCGTAACTTTAAAAGTGATTGGCCACTACAGCGTGAATATGCGTTTAGCGATCTTGGGTTAACGAACAATTGGGATAACTTGTTTAGCGACCATTCCAGTATAACCCAGCAAATTTCCAATCAAGGGATGCTTGACTACATTCGTGAAGACAATTATTCAGAATTTAAAACTGCAATGGAAAAACAGGTAAATTACGCAGGCTGGACACCTGACATTGACCTACACGCAGGGTTTGATAACGAAGGCTTTGCGTTAGATGGAAGCTGGTGGCGTTCATTTGTATACAAGCCATTTTTAGGTACCTTTTTCCCCACAAATGGCGCGACAGACGACACTATGATACGCCTACCAAAGCCGTTTTATACTGATGAAAATGGTGAGTTATCAAAAGAAATTTATAAAATTAATTTGGCTATTGTTGAAGCAACAATGACCACGGGCGGCAACGCAAATACACCAACCAATAGAAAAGTTGAACCCTTAGATGAAGCCATAGCCCATGTTGATCTGAATGTAGATGCCAATTTAAACCACGGCGCCCCTACGATCGCGAACATGCATCAATCTGTCTCTTATACACC
>CAYUZL010000022.1:0-3192 GCA_964449725.1 uncultured Alteromonas sp.
AAAAATTAATCAGTTTATTTAACCATTTAAATTTATTGGGATTACAAGGTGAAAAATTCGATAAAGAAGGAGCATATGTTAAGCAATTTTGCCCAGAATTAGTAAATATGCCAGCGAAGTACGTACATAAGCCATGGGATGCACCACAAACAATATTAAGTGCAGCAGGGGTTTCGTTAGGGGACAATTATCCGTTACCCATAATCGACTTAAAAACCTCAAGGGTTAGAGCTCTTGAGGCCCTTGCCCAAGTAAAAGAAAAATTGAATGGAACATAAACAAACAAAGCGAAACTTAAAATATTCAACTAAGACGAATTCGTTGTTATACTGCGGTAAATAACTCGTTGATAACAATAACAACACAGTGATAGCAATTCTCATGATAATAAGTAAAGCTCAATAAATGGTAAAACTGGCTGTCTATTTATTATTGCTTATCGCTGCAATGGCTATTGCAGCTGCGCCTTGGGCAACGGTTATGTTTTACTTCCTAAATGGAATAATGCAGCCTGCGTTTGTTTGGCCTTGGGAATTTCCTTCCTTTACCTTTATGTCGCTGTCAAAAATTCTTGCAATATTCTCTATTCTTGCATGGATGAAAGCCGTTGCGTCTAAAGGCGTAGATTTTAGTATTTATAATAATCCGCAAAACTTTGCTATCTTAGCTATGTGGATTTTAATGCATATTTCTGATGTTTTAAGCCCTTTTCCAATCTATTTTGCCGGAGTAAGAGCCGAAATAGTTCTGGATGCAATGAATACAGTTGTGATCATGTACTTTGTTAGTTTAGGTATATTAAGTGATGTAAGAGTCTATAAAAAGGCATTTATGGGGATGTCTATTATGTTTGCCTATATCTGTGTTTATTATGTTTATTGGGCAAACGATATTTATTTAGATAACAATTGGTCCATGTTCCATAACGGACGTTTGAAATCGCCAGCAGGAACGACTATTGGTGACGAAAATGCACTTTCTTGTTTAGTTGTTATGGGAATGCCATTTGTATTTTTGGCTTATTTTTATATTAAAAATATGTTTTTAAAATGGGGAAGTTTAGCGGTGCTTCCTTTATTGTGGCACTCCCTGTTTCTTTTTGGTTCTAGAGGCGCAATGATAGCTTTACTTTGCACTACAATATTGTGTCTTCAGTTGCTTAAACCTTATAAAGCAAAGAACAGAAATAAGAATGGCCTTTGGCCAAAAGAGCCTGAAGTAAAAGTAGAAAATACAGACGCTGAAAATACAGACGCTGAAAATACACGATTTAAAAGTTTAAAACTGTTTAAAATCGCCATTATGATTGGGTTAGTTGGTGCTATTGCCACTCAAGGTGGAGCTATGCTTAATCGCTCGACAGAAACTATCGATGTGGCTAAATCGGATAGTGAAAAACCAATTAACCCTAGAATTGTTTCTTGGAACGTAGGGCTTTCTCTTATCGCAAATTACCCCGTTTTAGGCGTTGGCCCCCAGCGTTTTCAAATGGCATCAAACAGAATGTTTCCTGGGCGTTCTGTACATGTTGCACATAATACCTTCTTAAATTTTGCCGCAAATACCGGTCTTCCAGTCGGGTTGTTGTTCTTGTTTTTGTTTTGGGCTAACTATAAGAACTACACTTTTTGTCGTAACAATGGCATCGCTAACTATCCCATATTAGAGTATGTAAATATTGCCTGCTCCGCAGCACTTGTAGGCTTTTTTATATCCGCTTTATTCTTAGATATGATTATCTTCGAGGCTTTCTACTTTATCCTAGTTTTAAATTTGGCAAAGTTGTTTACGTTCAAAAAACTACTGGCGGAAAAAAACGATGTTGATAAACCTGCTACGCCAACGCCGCTCTAGGGATAGTAAATAATATCTAGAAAACGCGTGTTGCCAGTATTATCTTGATAGCCGTGGTTTACATCGGCATTCAAAATATATTGTTCGCCCTCTTTTAGTAACACCTCAGAACGTCCATCGATAATGATTAATTCCCCAGATAAAACATGAATATGTTCTGTCACTCCGTTTATATGAGCCGATGATTCCTGACGATGATTATTTAATAAGGTAATTTCAAAGGTTTCCATTTTTGTAACAGGAGAGTAAGAAAATAAGGTTTTAATTTTCATATTTTCTTCGTTGATTTTGCTTTCGTCATCGAACGGGTGGTGGGTATTTGAATTGTTTAAATTGAACGAGGGACTGAGTAATGATGAAAATGAACAGCGGAATCCTGTGGCTATTTTCCAAAGTGTCGCAATAGTCGGGTTTGATTCTTTTCTTTCTATTTGCCCTAACATAGCCTTTGACACGCCAGTGATCTCAGACATTTTATCTAAAGACCACTCCCGTACACGCCTTTGATGCTTTATTGATTCAGAAATATGTTGGTTAATAATCGCAGGGTTATTCATCCAATTTCACTTTTATAAGTTGTGCGTTTTAACGCACAGTGTTAAGTTTAAATTTCCGTGCGTTAAAGCGCACAACAAATTAAGGTTAACATGTTGTGATCTCATTTCCAAAATTGAGCCATATTTCCGCGGGTATTACCGCTGTTGTTGTCGGTTATAGCAGCTCGGTTGTCATGATTATCGAAGCAGCAAGAGCTGCGGGTGCAACGCCTGATATGGTCGTGAGCTGGATCTTGTCCTTGAGCATAGGGATGGGAGTAACCTGTATTGGGTTTTCTATACGCTATAAAGTGCCCGTTGTTACTGCGTGGTCAACACCTGGCGCTGCATTTTTGATGGGGGCTGTCTCAGGCTTTGAATTAAGTGACATAATAGGCGCATTTATCTTATCAGCGGTATTGTGCATAGTTGCGGCAAACAGCAAAACTATAACCAAAGGAATTAAAGCAATCCCTGTGGCCATTTCATCTGCTATGTTGGCGGGGATTTTACTTCCTTTATGCTTAGGTGTGTTTCAGCAAACATCAGACTATCCTGTATTGGTGTTTAGCTTTGTGACTTTATACCTCGTTGGCTCTGTGTTATTTCCTCGTTTTTTAATGCTGGTTTTGTTAATGGCAGCATTGGCAGCAAGCCTATTACTTAGTGAGCCTAGTCTGAGCAATTTTGACTTATCATTGCCCCAATTAGTTTGGACAACGCCTACTTTTTCAATAGATGCTTTTGTTGGTTTGGCTGCCCCTTTATTTGTGATCACATTACTTTCTCAGAATTTGCCTGG
>CAYUZL010000023.1:0-7874 GCA_964449725.1 uncultured Alteromonas sp.
GTTGAACCTTGTGGTAGGTCAATGATGTCGCCTTTGGGTGTAAAAACATAGACCCTATCATCAAACACCTGACTGCGCAGTTCTTCAACTAAATCGCCATCGCCAGCCACTTCTTCTTGCCACAACAAAATGCGACGTAACCAGTTAATGCGCTCATCAAAACCTGAGATTGTCCCTGTTTTGTCTTCTTTGTACTTCCAATGAGCGGCAACACCCAGTTCTGCATCTTGATGCATTTGCTGCGTGCGAATCTGAATTTCTACCGACTTACCTTCTGGCCCCAAAATAACCGTATGAATAGATTGATAACCATTGGGTTTAGGCGTAGCAACGTAATCATCAAACTCTTTTGAAATATGGGTGTAATTGGCATGCACAGCACCTAGAGCGGAATAACAATCTTGTAATTCATCAGCAATAATACGCATCGCCCTAATATCAAAGAGCTGATCAAAAGACAGGTTTTTTTTCTGCATTTTTTTCCAAATGCTATAAATGTGTTTCGGTCGTCCATGCACCGCAGCGTTGACACCCTGCACGTCCATCAATTCTTGAATATCATTAACTATATTGTCTACATAATCAGTACGGGCTTGACGCTTCCCGTCGAGTTGCTTAGCAATAGACTTATAGGTTTGCGGGTGTAGATAACGAAAAGAAAGATCTTCCAGTTCCCACTTTAACTGGCCAATACCGAGCCGATTCGCTAAGGGAGCATAGATTGTTGAGCATTCTCTGGCTATCATAACCCGAGTTTCTTCATCCGCTTCTTTGGCTAAATGAAGTGCACAAATACGCTCAGCCATTTTAATGACCACAGCACGGGGGTCTTCAACCATAGAAAGTAACATACGTCGAATACTGTCTACGTTTTGCTCACTCATTTCAGTTTGGGAACGATTGCGTCCATATAGAGTACGAATTGCATCCATTCTTCGCACACCGACAATTAACTGCTTTATATCACTACCAAATGACGACTCTACATCGTCTTCAGACAGATTATGCATTTCGCTATAAGGGTAAACTAACGCGGTTTGTAAGGTGGTATCGTCCATATTGAGTTCGTGTAAGATCTCAACCATTTCTTGTCCCACCAGCAGTATCTCGGGATGATCACTGATAGTTCTGAGTTTACTTCGCGTACTCTCAGACACTGAAAGAGAAGATAACCAATCATTAAATTCAGGGCGTGTTTCTTGATGAACTGTCCGCGTAGATACCATATACGTGCCTAGCCGTAGGTGAAAACCGAAAATAACTCAGAATGGGGAGTATAAGGAAACATATCCATCAACGTAAGTTGTGAAAGTGAATATCCATTATTTAATAGTACCCGAGAGTCACGTAACCATGTTTGAGGGTTGCAAGAAATATACACAATTTTAGCCACATAATTGTTTGCTAATTGCTCACACACTGCAAACGCCCCTTCTCGTGAGGGGTCTAAGAACACGAGATTAGGATCATTCTTTAATAAATCAGTAATGCTAGACGCTTCATTCAGATTTCTAGCGATAAATTCGGTGTTATCTACGCCATTTTGCTGTGCAACGGCTTGGGCAGTTTGCACCATCGCCTCGCTTCCTTCAACTCCGATCAACCGCTGTGCTTGCTCTGCTAATTTAAAACTAAAGTTCCCTAAGCCACAAAAAAGCTCTAATACACAATCTAGAGTGTCGTTTTCAATAGTCTGAAGAACCAAATCAAGCATTTGCTCGTTCACACTAGCATTAACTTGAATAAAATCTGTGGCGGCTGGCTGATTAGACCTCATTGAGGGGAAAAAACACGCTACAGATTCATTGTTCGCAACCAAGTTCACTTCAGCGCTTTGCCTTTCCTTTGTATTAATATCGTCTGCAAACGCTTTCCACCAATTCACTGTATCGGAAGAAACCGAGCGAGTACATGAGACTGTGACAGAAACACTGCTGTTTACTTGCATTAATGTGATGTGCCCAACAAACCGCAGCGCTTTATAGGCATCACCTTTTTGCTCAATACGCTTGTGCAACGCAAGCATAATATGTTGAAGTTCTGCCTCTAACACTAAGCAGGTGTCAGTCCCGATAATCTTTGAGGACCCTTGGGCTCGAAATCCGACTTTTATCGACTTAGAGTTTCGAGCGTCTACCGCCAGTCGCGCTTTGCGCCTGTAACCTCTGTGCGCCGTTTGTATTGCATCACACCAAGGCAAATTATCTATTTTTAACTTAGATTTAAATTGCTCGTCTAACGCAGACTGTTTAAATGCCAGCATAGCTTTAGGGTCGCAATATTGAGTTGTACACCCACCACATTGTTCAAAGTAGCGACAAAATGTATCTTGCCTACTTGCATGAGGGTTTTGAATGGATTTAGAAGAGGCGAGCTCCCCATTCCAGTAGTCTTTTTTAGCTTGAGTAACGCGTATATCTAAAGTTTCGTTTAGCAATGCACCTTTTACATAAATAGGTGGACGATGTGAGGTGCAGACCCCTTCGCCTTGCGTGCTCATTTTGTCAATCAATACAGACTTAACAAGTTTCTTTTCATTGTTTTTTTTGGGTTTATGAGCCTTATAAATTTGTACCATAATTAACGACTTAATATCACCGTAGCAACAGCATAGTGTTGCTCATCTGCAATACTAATCGCCGCATTTTTTGCCCCTAGTTCATTGGCTTTATCTAATGCGCCAAGAAAAAAATGTATTTCTGGTTTGCCAAATTCGTCGTTACTGATTTCAATATGTTGCCAGCTTATTCCTCGGCCAATCCCTGTACCAAGAGCTTTAACAGCCGCTTCTTTCGCTGCAAAGCGCTTGGCAAAATATCGAGCGGGCATAGTATGAGCATTGAATACCGAGAGTTCTTTTTCGGTAAGGACTCTTTTCGCCAAACGTGTAAGCGCATCGCCTTCACCAATACGCTCAATCTCCACAATATCCGTACCTAGCCCAACAACGCTCATTAGTTAAAAGAAACGCCTGAAAAACGCGCGTCTACCATCAGCGCTTTCATATCTTTTACCGCTTGTTCTAACCCCACAAGGGCAGCACGAGCAATAATCGCGTGACCAATATTCAGTTCTTCTAATTCAGGAATAGCCGCAATAGGCTGTACATTGTGATAATGCAGTCCGTGGCCTGCGTTCACTTTTAACTCTTTACTATGAGCATAACGAATGCCTGATTTAAGTCTTTCTAATTCGCTTGTTTGCGCATCAGTATCTGTGGCATCAGCATATTGCCCAGTATGAATTTCAATATATGGCGCATTGCATTCAACAGCCGCATCTATTTGAGCCTTGTCGGCATCAATAAACAAGGAAACTAAAATACCTGCATTCGCCAGTTGTTCACACGCACGTTTCACTATTTGGAGCTGCCCCACTACGTCTAAGCCACCTTCAGTAGTTAGTTCTTCCCGTTTTTCTGGCACTAAACAGCAAAAAGTGGGTTTGGTTTTCAGTGCAATGGCAAGCATTTCTTCGGTTACGGCCATTTCTAAATTCATTCGCGTATCTAATGTTTGGCGCAGTACTTCTACGTCGCGATCATTAATATGCCGTCTATCTTCTCGCAGATGTACTGTTATCCCATCAGCACCAGCGCGTTCCGCTATGCCAGCTGCTTGCACAGGATCAGGATAATGGGTTCCTCGTGCATTTCTTAAGGTAGCAATGTGGTCAATATTAACCCCGAGGTAAATAGGATTAGGCATAACAGGAAATTCTCAAAGTAATAAAAAGAAAGAAGATAAAAGAGTATATCACGCTCTTTTAAATAACGCCCTGCTGTGAAGAGGTTTAGAGCCTAAAAACGGATGTAATGCTTGGCGACAAATGAGCTTTGCAGCGGCCCGGCTTTCATCGTTCCATTCTTCATTTGCTATATCTATTAAACTTTGTCCTAAAAACGTATTTTTACCTTTATCAATCGGCACAATGCCAATATCGGTATGAAAACAATACCTGTTACCCAACGATAGCGGCTCCCCCTCACTTGTCACAGTAATATCGGGTAGAACGCCCAGTTCATCTAAAACACCAAATTCAAAATGCCGTAAAGAAATATCAAGCGCGCTACTGGTAACTAATTGCTCTAAACAATGGATATATCTGTGATACAAGGTGTCCGCTATCAAACCTTGAGGCAGTACCCGCGTGAGTAATTCATTAATGTAAAAGCCACAGTACAAAGCGTCTCCGGTTAAAGAAACTCGTTTAGCGTTTGCCTCAACATGGGCAAGAGTTTTAAGTTCCGATTTACCGGCAAGTTGCAGTTGTAAAGATTGAAACGGTTGGAGCAAGCTTTTCCGATCGGATTTAGCGTTCCTCATGCCCCTTACCACAGCGCTAACACGACCTTGTTCAAGGGTGAAGAAATCCACAATGACGCTAGTTTCTCGATAAGGTCTGCGGTGCAATACGACGCCGTTTAACATGGCTCTATATGGTGCACCATCAATTGCAACGAAGTATTATTGCGAAATACATTAATATCAGGACTATACACAGCATGGACTTGTTGAACGCTATCATTTGGCCACTGCTGAGTATCTACATTGAATGCAATAGCATCAATAGGTTGACCGCCGTCGAGAGCCAAAACCAATTTCAAATGCTGTTCGCCTACAATCCGTTGTGAAATAAGCTTAAAACGATTATCAAATGCAGGGGCTTCGAAACCTTGTCCAAAGGGCCCTGCTTGCTTTAATGCTAACGCAAAATCTAACGTATAATCATGAGCCGACAACTCACCGTCAGTCATCAATGTACTTTGAGGCTCAATCCCTTTAAAAATATTGCTCAATGTGTCGTTAAAGGCCTGAGTGAAAACAGATAGTTGTGACGAATGAATAGATAACCCTGCGGCCATGGCATGACCACCAAACTTATCAATGACGTCTGGATAGGCTTTGTCAATGGTTTCAAACACATCTCGTATATGAACCCCTGGAATTGAACGCCCAGACCCTTTTAATGTGTCATCATCTTGCCGTGCAAAGGTTACAGTAGGGCGATTAAACTTTTCCCGTAATCGCCCTGAGACAATACCTATCACCCCTTGGTGAAATGATGAATCGTATACCGTTAACCCCGAAGGAACAGCCGATGTTTCAGCAACGAGACGTTCAACGATGACTTCTGCATCTTCACGCATTTCTATTTCAATTTTCTTACGAGACTGATTCAAATCATCTAATTTGGCGGCCAGTTCACGTGACTGATAGATGTCATCAGATAACAAGCATTCTATGCCTAACGCCATGTCTTCAAGGCGACCTGCCGCATTCAGCCGAGGGCCAATAACAAAACCTAAATCCGAAGCCGTTAAATAGGTTGCAGTACGGTTAGCGATAGCCATTATTGCAGAAATTCCCGGCCTGCATTTTCCCGCTTTAATACGCTGAAGGCCTTGGTGAACAAGAATTCGATTATTTTTATCTAATGGCACTACATCAGCCACAGTGCCTACTGCAACAATATCGAGAAAATCAGCCATATTAGGCGCGGTAATATTGTGTGTTGAGAACCATTCATCGGATTGCAATGCCGCTTTCAATGCCGACATCAAATAAAACGCCACGCCAACGCCAGCTAAATTTTTTGATGAAAAATGGCAGTTAGCTTGGTTCGGATTAACGATTGCATCAGCTTCTGGTAACCTCTCTCCGGGCAAATGGTGGTCGGTAACAATGACATCTAATCCCAGTTCTTTGGCTCGTTGAACACCGTCAAAACAAGCAATGCCACTATCTACGGTCACTATGACTTCAGTGCCTTGCTGATGAGCAAGTTCAACAATTTTAGGGCTCAATCCATAACCAAAATCAAATCGGTTAGGCACCAAATAATCTAGCTGAGTCATTCCCATAGCCCGAAGTGCTAAAATGCACAAAGCGGTACTGGTTGCGCCATCAGCGTCAAAATCACCGATAATAGTTATTTTTTTATGGCCTTTAATCGCACTAACCAATAACGTACAGGCGATATCAATGCCTTTTAAATCTTTAAAATGCAAAAGTCCCCTAGCCGCATTTTCCAATTCAGCAGAAGATTGAATATTCCTAGCGCGGTAAATACGATCAATAGCGGGGTGAAGATTGGGGTCGATTACGTCGCCCTCGACTGGGCGACGTTGAATAGAAGGATTCACGCAACAATTAACTCGCGTTTTCTAGCGACAATAAAAGCTGTGGTGCAGGTTGGTATCCAGGAACTAAGCTGCTATCAGGCAATACAATACTTGGTGTACCGCCCACTCCAACTTTTTGACCAAATAGGTACTGTTCTTCAATTGAATTTGCACAGCTCGAAGCTGCAATTTCTGAATCTGATTTCGCATCAGTGAGTGCCTTTTGAGGATTTTCGGCACACCATACAGAAACCATATTGGTGTATGTTGGGCTTTGAACACCTGCTCGAGGAAAGGCCATGTAACGCACTGTGATACCTGCGTCATTATAGTCTTGAATTTCATTGTGAAGCTTACGGCAATAACCACAAGTAATATCAGTAAAGACCGAGACAACATACTTTTCATCTTTCGCTTTAAATTCAATCATATCGTCGTGAAACTGCTTAACGCCATCGAGTCTAATTGATGACAAAGCTAGTTCAGTTTCATTTGCCATACCGTTATTGGTATTGAAAATACGGGCTTGAAGTAGATAACCACCATCTTCACTTGCGTAAAAAATACCCCGTGCAGTGGTCAGCTGTAACAAACCTTTTACTGGCGCATCGGCAACAGATTCAACGTCCCACCCCATGATAGATTCAAACTTATCAATAAGCGCTTGATGCTGATCATCTTCAGCAAAGGACATAAACGAGGCCAATACCATAGTGGTCGATAAAATAGATTTAATGAATGGTTTCACATACTTCTCCTATTCTGTGTGACATCATACAGACCGAACGATTGAATATTAAGTTTCACTATCAGTAAATCGTTTCTGTAAATAGATTGACACATACTAACTCGTTCGTTGCTTTAAAATAAACAATTAGATTGTCACTTTAAGCTACTTTTTATCATTTCGTACGCGGCTTGAATAGCTTGCGTCTTTTGTTTCGCCATTTCCATTGCTTCCGCAGGAAGCCCTTTTGCAGCTAACTTATCGGGATGATGTTCAGACATTTGTTTTTTATATGCACGTTTGATGGTTTTTTCATCTGCATTTTTTTGTAAACCTAGAATATTGTAGGCGTCGTCTATAGAAGATTGCTGTGGAGCTGTATTTTTTTTATTCCCTGTTTGCTCATGCTGAAAGCGCTGCTGCGCTTTGTGAGCAGAAATAAGGAAATCCAACTCCTGTTTAGAAAAGCGAAGCTGTTTTGCCGCCTTCTCTAATACAGAGTACTCCGCTGAGGACAATCTCCCGTCAGACAACGCAGCTTGAATAACAATTTCTAGAAACATTTGAAGAAGATCTCTGCGCCCATGGCAAGATGTAAACAAATCGTTCAAATTTGTATTCAGTGGGTAGTCTGTGGCCTTCCCTTCGTTATATGCTGCTTGTGCTTCTTTACGAGCATCACCGCTTAAATGCATTGTATCCATAAGACGAGTAGCAATTGCTATTTCGGCTTGAGTAACACGACCATCAGCTTTTGCAACATGCCCAAGAACCGCAAATAAACTATGAAAAAAAACGGCATTTTTTTGAAAACTCTCAGGGTCAGTAAAGAAACGAACAAAGCCACCTTAACGCGCAAAATTCTGACTATAGCTTCTGTCAAAATAGTGCCCAATTATCAAACCTATTATTGCGCCGGGTATTTTCAACGCCATAAACCCGAACACAAAACCTAGCAACTTACCCCAAAACAACATACAAAAACGCTCAAAAATACACACAAAGATATACTATATATAAAGT
>CAYUZL010000024.1:0-3594 GCA_964449725.1 uncultured Alteromonas sp.
ATCATTGCTTGAGTGTAATGTCCTACCCTAGTCTTCGCCATAACATCATGGGCTTTCTCCCAAAGCGCAGTTTCTACCGCTTTTTTCCCCGGCCAGCCTTCGATTGCAAAGTACCTTGCCAAAACCCGCTTTACATTACCATCTAAGATGGGATGAGCCTGCCCCAATGAAATAGACAAAATAGCACCTGCGGTTGAACGTCCAATACCTGGTAAAGCCATTACGTTTTCAAGGGTCTGGGGAAACAGGCCTGAGTGGGTGTTAACTATGGTTTGAGCCGCTTTGTGCAGGTTTCTTGCTCGCGCATAATACCCAAGGCCTGTCCAATGATGTAACACCTCGTCTATGGGCGCTGATGCAAGTTTATTCACTGTGGGGAAACTTTCCATGAAAGCTTCAAAATACGGAATAGCCGTTTTAACTTGAGTTTGTTGCAACATGATTTCAGATATCCACACCTTATAAGGTGATATCTCTTGTTGCCAAGGCAAAGTTTTTCTACCGTGTTCATCAAACCACGAAAGTACTTTTTCGGAAAATGTGTTCATTAACGCCAAATTTTTGCTGTAATTTACTGAGTAAATACGTAGTCGCGCTAACATAGCGTCACTTTTTTTTGTAATCAACTTGAAAATACACTGAGTGAGGGGATAATTCGCCTTCTAAATAGAGAGGAAGGCATATGGGTCAATTTAAAAATCAGTCAGAAGCGGAAGCTGCCGGCGTTTACGTAAGTAAAATTAGAAGTTTCGTTAAACGGGAAGGTCGCTTAACCAAGGGTCAAGCAAAAGCACTAGAAGATCATTGGTCAACTATGGGTGTTGACTATGCTGACGCGAAACTCAATCTCACTGAATTATTTGGCCGTGATGCGCCCACAGTTTTAGAAATTGGCTTTGGTATGGGTAAGTCATTAGTTGAAATGGCAAAAGCTCAACCTGAACTGAACTTTTTTGGTATTGAAGTGCACCGTCCTGGCGTTGGAGCGTGTTTGTCTTACGCCGGAGAACTCGGTGTAACTAACTTACGCGTTATCGAACATGATGCTATTGAAGTATTAAAGCACATGATTGACGACAACCAATTGCATAAATTACAGTTGTTTTTCCCAGATCCTTGGCATAAAAAGCGCCACAATAAACGTAGAATTGTTCAGCCGGATTTTGTTGAACTCATTGCATCAAAAATTCAAACTGGTGGTCAGTTTCATATGGCAACAGACTGGGAACCTTATTCTGAGCACATGCTTGAAATAACCCAGCAAAGCCCGTTATTTAAAAACACATCTGAAACGAATGATTTTGTTCCCCGCCCTGACTTTAGGCCCATTACTAAATTTGAAACCCGCGGACAAAAGCTAGGCCACGGTGTTTGGGATCTGATCTTTGAGCGAGTGTAAATAATGCTGCCTGTATCTCAAATTTTAGAGAGAAATATCGCCTTATTCGATAGTGGTAAATGGCTCATCGTCAACCCTGAAGAATCCAGTTGGTTAGGCTTATGTAAGGCCCTTAATTTTACTGTGTTGCATCAATTCTATGATGTATTTCAACAATGCACTGGGTTTAATGCGCCACTGGAATTTGACAGTGAAAATTTGGTATCGGGCGAACAAGTCTTATCTCACAGTATAACCGCTGACAAGCATACTCATATATTTGCGCCCTACATAGAAGAAGGCGATTACGACAATATTGTGATTTGTATTCCAAAATCAAAAGCGCACCTGCAATTTTTAATTGATATGGCAACAGCTCGTCTAAAAGACGATGGACAAATTTATCTAGTAGGTGAAAATCGCAGTGGAATAAAAAGCATTGCCAAAATGCTTAAAAATAAAGGCGATGTGGTTAAGTTAGATTCAGCGCGACACTGCACGTTAATCAGCTACTCACCTAATGCTAACAACCAGACATTTTGTGGCTTAGATAAGCTATCAGTAAATACTTACACACTAAACAATGTCGAATGGAAATGCAGTAGTTTTCCCGGTGTATTCAGTGATGGAAAACTCGATGAGGGTACGGCTTTGTTGCTGTCTTCTTTAAATTTTCCAAGCAAAGGTAAAAGCTTAGATTTCGCCTGTGGTGCTGGCGTGATTAGCGCTTATCTAATGCAACAAGCACCACAGCATCAAATGGATTTATCCGATGTTAGCGCAGTTGCTTTACTTGCCTCAGCACATACGCTTCACCACAATGGTCTAAAAGCAAAAGTCATCGCTTCTAATGGACTAAAGCACATAAAATCTAAGTACACCTCTATTGTCACCAACCCGCCTTTTCACACTGGCGTACATACCGATTACAATGTCGTCACCGCGTTTATTAAAGATGCCATCACTACCCTAGCAAAAGATGGTAAGCTGTTTCTTGTGGCAAATCGATTTTTGCCGTATTTAGAGCAATTACAACAACACTTTAAACATGTTGATATCTCTACGCAAAATACGCGATTTTCAGTTTATGTAGGTAATAAAGGGCAGTAGTCAATGAATCTTGTTTTCGCTATTTCTGAAGTTGAAGGTTTAGTTAAAACCGGAGGACTTGCCGATGTAGGTAAAGCCTTATCTATTGAGCTCGCGTCACGGGGGCACAATACCATTGTGTTTATGCCCTATTACAAATCCTTAAAAGACAACCCAGAACTTGCGAATGCTAAAACTATAAAGATAAACGAGCCATTGCTCTCTCAAGGCCGCAGTTATGAATTCGATGTTAAGTATACCGAATGGCGAGGCACGCAGCTCTACCTAGTTGACTTCCCAGATTATTTTGACCGCGACGGGTTATACAACGACAAATACAATGCCTTTGATGACAATGGAGAGCGATTTAGCTTCTTTTCAGGGGCTATTCTGCACAGCCTAATACATTTAGATATCAAAGCCGATATTATTCATTGTCACGATTGGCATACCGCTGTTCTTCCATTTCTGCTGAAACACAACACCGCACAGTGTTTACAAAAAACCCGTAGTGTAATGACTATTCATAACGCAGCGTTTCAAGGTGTCACGCGGTTAGACTCGATTCCATTTTTAATGCACCACCCTGCTATTTTGAGTCAAGTGCATAGCGGCTATATCAATATGCTGAAAATGGGGTTGACCTTTGCTGACAAAATAACCACAGTGAGTCCAAATTACGCTATGGAACTATTGACTCCATTAGGTAGCCATGGCTTACATGAAATATTGTCTTTGCGTAGTAACGACCTTATTGGAATACTAAACGGCTGTGATTATGACGCATGGGATCCTACATCAGACCCTTACCTAATTAGCCATTACTCCGCCGATTCATTGGCTGGTAAAACACAGTGTAAAACCGATTTACAGAGTAATTTTAATGTAAGTCAATCAGCAAGTATTCCTGTTATTGGTATGGTTTGTCGCTTAACGGAACAAAAGGGGTTTGATTATTTACTTCCCATCATTCCTGAATTGTTAAAGCACAAGGTTCAACTATTAATTGCTGGTACCGGTGATCCATCAGTATGTATGGCATTAAATGAATTAGTAGAAAAACACCCAGATAAATTTGCGTTTTTTAATGGTTTTAGCGAAGAAATGGCGCACAAGATAGAAGCTGG
>CAYUZL010000025.1:0-4112 GCA_964449725.1 uncultured Alteromonas sp.
ATTCAGCATTATTTGCTGTCTTCTCCCAATGATATTCAAAGCGCAGATTTAAGCGAAAGTAAAACATTGCGATTAACTCGGCTCACTATCCCGGAGTACCTTAAGCAAAATGGCTTACCCCTTATGCTTGAATCAAACCAAATACAACTATCAAAAACACACCTTTGGGCTGAATCTTTTGACGCTAGTTTAACCAAATATATGCAACACGCATTTGCACCTGAATTTGTTATGATTACGGAAGGCGGTTTTCATGAACATCAATATTCCCTTGCTATTGATATTCTTCATTTAGTAGCAACCAGCAACGGCGATGTCATTATTAGTGCTAACTACCAAATTACCGATGACAACCAGCTTTTATCTAGACAAGCTTATAGCCAATCTTACGCGCTTTCCAAAGACGGTTATGCTCATACTATTAATGTATACAGACAAGCCATTAATGATTTGGTTAGCCATATTGAAACCCAACTATCATCTCTAGAAAAATAATTTAATTTCAATAAATAACATTTATTTACATTTATTCACTCAGTGAAACATAGCTTTGCGTTACACTGTTAACGTCAAAAAAACACGAGTGGAATTTAGGATGAAGAAACGCTATCAATTTGCAGCAGTAGCCGTTATTTTGATTTCGGGAATAGGCGGAATGAAACTGATTGCAGCCGCCGGCCATGAAGAGCCAGAAAATGAGGTGAGTGATAATCGTCCTGTAGTAAGCGTAGACACTCTCATTGCAACAAATCACACTATAGAAATTGAAAGTTATGGAGCCGTGGCGCCAACTGAGCGCACTATGCTCGCAGCCAAAGTGGCTGGGCAAATTACCTCGTGGCATCCAAAATTTGTTCCTGGTGGAATTATCCCTAAAGGCGAAATCCTATTTTCAATCGAAAAAGACACATACTCTGCAGCCCTCCTTGTGGCCGAAGCAAATTTACAACAAGCAAAAGCCAATTTAATTGAAGCTCAAGCACAAAGTGATGTCGCTCAATTGGAAGCTAAAAAGTTTAAAAGTAATTCGGTATCAGACCTGTATTTAAAAAAGCCTCAACTAATTAGTGCTCAAGCATTTGTAAAGTCTGCTGAAGCCCAGTTGAGTATCGCTCAGCGAGATTTAGACAGCTGTGATGTTCGCGCACCCTACGATGCACTAGTGATTTCTCGTAATATTGGTGTGGGTGATTTTATTTCTGTTGGGGCTGTTGCAGGTGAGCTAAATAACATTGAAAAAGCTGAAATCACACTTCCTATTGCTGGTTTTGACAATCAATTTGTAGACACAATTACGTCGGAACAGACGGTTAAAATTTTACCGTCATCGAGTGGAAAAGAAATACTAGGCGTTTTGAATCGAGATACAGGTATTATCGATGAAGAAACTCGCATGACCCACTTCGTCGTGAGAGTAGACGACCCATATGGACTAAAGTCAGATAAACCTGCACTTAAATTCGGTAGCTATGTAACGGTTAAGTTTGATGGTGTTACTCTAGAAAACACCTATCAGGTTCCTCAACAACTCATCAATAACGGTAAACTATGGATGGTCGACTCTGACGGTAAATTACTGTCTCATACTGTTACTGTGCTAAGAGAAAACGGCCCATTTTTTGTCATTCAAGCTGATAGTGCGATTAACCAACCTGTGGTTGTTACCTTACCTGAGTACCCCAAAGAAGGTATGTCTGTAAAAGTCATTTCGTCATCCGACGAGTCAGACAATCATCTACTTACCGCTCAACGCACAAAGAAATAAGGTAGACATATGAAACCTACTTCGGTTGAACCAAAACCTACTGGACTTATTGCGGCGTTTGCCAATAACTCCGTGGCGTCAAACCTATTAATGATTTTTATTATTATCATGGGTATTGCCAGTTATTTTACTATTCAGCGCCAGATGTTTCCTAATGTTGAGGTGAATTATATTGAAATTGACGCCAGCTATCCTGGTGCGTCACCCCAAGAAATTGAAGAAAGTATCATGATTAAAATTGAGGAAGCATTAAAAGATGTCTCCGAAATTAAAAAAATCTGGGCACGTTCATTTAGAAATTCGGGTCGAGTAACCATAGAGGTCGATACAGGCGCCAACCTTACTGATGTATTAGACAAAGTAAAACTGAAAGTCGACAGTATAGGAACATTTCCTGCGGCCATGGAGCCTGTGATTATTGAGCAAATAGAATTCACTCAAGAAGTGATAACCTTTTCATTGGTGGGTGATTTACCTCTTTCCGAGTTGAAGCCGGTTGCCAAAAAAATAGAGAAAGAACTACTCCAATTCAACAATATTTCGTTAGTTGACGTTTCAAATCCTGACGGTGAGATAGCGATTGAAGTACAACCTCCGCTGCTGCGTAAATTCGGTGTCACAATTAATGATGTTACCGCAGCAATACAAAATTACTCAACCAATATATCAGCAGGACAGTTAAGAACCGATGCAGGTATCATTTCAGTACGAGTAGAAAATCAATATTACACTGGAGAAGAATTTAGAAGTATTCCAATCAAAACCAGTAAAGCCGGTGGCCGAGTACTTCTTCAAGACGTTGCTATTGTGAAAGACGGTTTCACAGAGGGCGAGCGATATTTCAAGTATTCTGGTAAAAATGCCATTTTAATTGAAGTCGCTGCAACTAAAAGTCAAAGTATTACCCCTGTTGCAGATACAGTAAAGCAATACATAGAACAAAAAAATGAAACCTTGCCAGAAAGTTTATCTCTAGAAGTGTTAGTTGATCTAACTTATTACTTAGATGAACGCCTAAATATGATGCTAAAAAACCTACTTCAAGGTGCAATTTTAGTGGCGCTAATGCTGACGTTGTTTCTTCGTTTTCGCTTAGCTCTATGGGTTATGATAGGCCTTCCCGTGTGCTTTTTAGGTGCAATAATGATGATGCCTCTTTTTGGGGTAACCATTAATATCTTGTCATTGTTTGCCTTTATTATGGTACTTGGCATAGTTGTAGACGACGCCATTGTTATAGGAGAAAGCGCCTATTCTGAAATTGAAAGTAAAGGGGGGGGCGTTGATAATGTGGTTCGCGGTGCTAAACGTGTTGCCACTCCAGCTACATTTGGTGTGTTAACGACTATTGCCGTTTTTGCTCCTTTTACTATGTCATCCGGTCCAGAGGGCGCACTTTTTTACAACATAGCAATCGTTGTGATCCTGTGTTTAGTGTTCAGTCTCATTGAATCAAAACTCATTCTACCCGCTCATTTAGCTAATACACGGTTTTCAGAAGTCAAACCAACCAGCTGGCGAGCCGGTTTTAACCGTCGCTTTTTTAATTTTGTGAATGGTACATATAAGGATTTTCTAGAGAAAGCCTTAAACTTGCGCTGGTTGGTATTTTTCCTATTTATCGCTTTATTTTGCTTAAGTTTAGGTCTTATTCAAGGCAATTTTGTTCGCTTGGTTCCTAACCCTAAAGTTCCTCATGACTTTCCGGCTATTCGCATAGAAATGAACGAAAATGTGTCGGATACCGCAGCAATTAACGCACTGAAAACCATTGAAAATATTATCCTGACAGAAGATAAAAAAATTGAAGAAGAATTCGGTCAAGGTATGGTTAGAGACATACTCGCCTTTAACCAAGGACGTACTGAAGCGCGTATCATCATTCCGTTAATACACGAGGACCTACGCCCTTTTAATACTTTTGAACTGGCTCGGCGCTGGCGTCAACAGATACCTGAAATCCCTGGAATGAAATCATTAACGATTCAAGACGATGTCAATGGTAATGACGGCGGTGATGGTGAGTTTGGCTACTTGTTGTATGGACCTGATGTAGAAACCTTGAATGAAGCGGGAAAATTTTTAATTAAACGCCTCCAAGACGCAACAGGTTTATTGGATATCAGTTCAACAATTGATCCCGCTAGTAAAGAAATCCAACTAGCTCTATTACCCGTTGCCTATGATTTAGGTCTCGACTTGAACAGTGTTGCTAGCCAGGTTGGCGCCAGCTATTTTGGAGGTGAGGCACAAAGACTCATCAGAGATGGCGAAGAAATAAAAGTGATGGTTCGCTACCCTAGGCTCACGCGAGAAAGTTTTGCTGCGTTAAAATACACGCTTATTC
>CAYUZL010000026.1:0-3020 GCA_964449725.1 uncultured Alteromonas sp.
GATTATGACTAATTTATTGCGAACTCAACGCGGCTTTACTCTAATAGAATTGGGAGTGGTGTCAGCTATTGTTGTTATAATTTCGATTTTGGCAGCACCTTCTTTTGCTCAATTTATTAAACAAGACCGTATCGTTATCAATGCCAATAGAGCGTACAGCTTAATAAAGTTTGCTCGTAGTGAAGCCGTAAAAAGAGAAACTCAAATTAATTTAAGAGTCAATGGTGATATTTGGGAAGTGGTGGAAGAACTCGGCTTAGCAGGCGAAGCCATTATCAATAGCTTTAATAAAACAACGAGTACAGTAAATATAAATTTTCCCAACGTAGCTATTTCACCTACAGGTGAATTTGACAGTGCTGTAAATATTTCAATTACTGATGGCGATGCATCTACTGACGATTTTCGATTATGTGGTTTAATTAGTGGACAAACATGGTTGATTGAAGGAGCTGGTGCATGCGGATGATACGCAAACAACAAAGAGGGTTTTCTTTACTCGAAGTCATGATATCCGCGGTAATTGCAGTGATCGCACTCCTTGGCCTTGCGGCTGCTCAGCTAAAAGCACTGCAATTTGCCACAAGTAGCTTCCAATATACGGTGGCAACTATTCAAGCCCATAATGCATCTGAAATTTTATGGCCTAATTTATGCGATGTTGTGTTTAATGGCGAATATGCGAATGTTGTTACAGCTCAGCTTCAACCTATTGCTCCTGGCTATACATTGACAGTTCCAGCAGCATTTAATACCGATTTCGTAATTCAGGTAAACTGGGTTGATGAAAGGTTGGATGCTGGAATTGCTCCTTCTGTCAGTATTTTTCCCCAATATCCGACGTTAGTAGCAGGGGATTGCTAATGAAGAGAGGCTTCACCTTAGTAGAATTAATGATAGCCATTGCTATTTCGTCTTTTTTGGTGCTGGCTGTCAGTCTTTCTTACAGCAGTATTAAAAGAATTACAAACACAACTACAGAGTTGGAAAATGCGCAGGAAGTACTTCGTTACACATCGCAAATTTTTATACGGAGTATTAAACAAACTCAATCAGATCCGACAATTAGCGGTGGTGGAACAATAGTAGCAGTACAACAAAGTGCCAATACTTTGTCTTGTATTGGTACCACACCTACAGCTGATTTTACCGAAACATTTACTTTATCGGGAGATCTCCGACTAACGTGTGATATCGGCGCAGGACCACAAGACATTCTGCGAGGTTTAACTCAAATCTCCTTTAATTATAACAATGCCACTCGAATTCTGACGGTGAATGTTTCACCAGAAGGATTACCTTTAAATTACGGAGGCAGCGTGACAATCAATATCGCGGCCTCAACACTTTGGCTTAATGACTATTTTGGAAATATATAATGAAAAATCAACAGAAAGGCTTTTCGTTAGTTGTCGTATTAGCACTTACTGCGCTAGCAAGTGTAGTCGTGTTTGCATCACTCAGAGATACCGTAATTCAAGAACGCTTAGGGGGCAACTTTCAAAAATCCCTTAATGCTAGAATGGCATCAGAGCGTGCTGCTTTCAGCCAAATAGATGCGATTAAAGCCGAACTTGCGGCTAACCCAAATTCTTCTATTGCGGATTTGGTTAACAATATTGCGCAAATTGATAGTCAATCTGCTCATGCGGCTGACCTCAGGCATACGAGTTCGTTAGTTCAAGATGCAAACGGCGACTTAGTGATAGAGGGCTATGGTGAACGTTACAACGGGGATTCTGTTGCTAATTTATTTATTAATTTTGCCTTTCAAAGTAATGGTACTCAAGCAAGCTCTCCATTCGATTCGGCTATTGTTGGTTGTGAAGGTGTACGAAATGTAGCGGGCGGTACGATTGATAGTTACGACTCTTCTGTAAACAACGGTGTATATTCTGAATCAGACGCCACTTCTGAAGCCGATGTCAGGACTATTGTACAAGACTCAGATATTACGCTAACTGGTGGCTCTGCTACTTCAGGCGACTTAATTTCAACGGGTAAAGTCACAATACAGGGCAGTGCCTTTGTTGCGGGTACTATAAGAGCAAACGGTGACATTGTAGTTTCAGGCGGAGCGAATACACCTGCAGGTTTTCTTTCAAATACTCGCGTTGGGGGCGATTTATTATCGAGAGGCAACGTCGAATATCAAGGCGGGTATGTTAACGGCGTATTGCGCTCCCATGGGGATGTCCACTTCACCAACAGCTTTGGTATAAGAAATTTAAATAATGAAGCACAAGCAGTCCTTTATCGAGGGGCTGTAACATCGACAGCTATAAGCATGAATGGAGAAACCTATACCTCGAGTGTTTATCAAGATACTGGTGTTGAAGTAGAAGAAGTCATTGCTTCATCTCCAGGAGTAGAAAGTATTGACCCTACCGACCCAGAAACTAATTGTGACCCATTACTTATTGCCGATGAAGTAGCAGATTTGTCCATTACCCCTCCAAGCTCTGGCCTTAATATTTTTTCTACAAGTTCAGATGCTACTTTCAATGAAACTTCTGGTAGCCAAGAAAGTGGGGATACATACTCGTCTTCATCTTCGACCATTTTTGGCGTAAGTTATGATTCAGTTTATTATCTTGACCAGCTTAATATCAATGGTGGTACATTAACTATCTCTGGCGATGTTGTCATGTATGTTGAAGGAAATTTTGATTTCACCACAAATGGTAACTCCAATATTGTTATTGAAGATAATTCTAGCCTTACTCTTATAGTGCAAGGAAGAAGCACCATTTCTCGGCCGGTCACTTTTGCTCGCAGACAAATAACTTCGTCTGGGCTTCCTCCGTTCTCCTTGTTTTCTGCATATGAAAGTGAAGGAACGCCTACTGGTTGCCACAATGGTGATTTCGGTGTAATCATTGAAGCAACAGGAGACACCTATGCCGCCATTTACGCTCCCCTTGGTCATGTGTCGGTCCGTGCTTCCGGCTCGTTATTCGGTTCTGTTAGAGGAAGAACTGTCCAAGTCTGCGGAGCTGGTGACATACATTATGATACCG
>CAYUZL010000027.1:0-6621 GCA_964449725.1 uncultured Alteromonas sp.
ATGAATAATGGTAAACCGCTCATCTTCCGACATGAGTTGTTCACCCACGGCAATAGCTTGCGGGTCTCGATCGAAAGCGATAAGACGACCATTTTTCCCCAACTGTAGCAATATTTGTTTGCTATGACCGCCACGACCAAATGTGGCATCGACATAAATACCATCAGGCTGAATGTTTAAGCCTTCTAAACATTCATTTAAAAGGACAGAAGTATGAGGCTTTGGCGCATCGGCAGGCACACTCATAATGAGAAATCCTGCAGGCGTTCAGTGAGTTCGAACCCACCAGCCCGTTCTGTTTCAACATCAGCAGAGATTTGCGCAGACCATGTGTTGGCATCCCAAATTTCAAAGCGATTGAGTTTACCAACCAACATAATTTGTTTATCTAATCCAGCGTATTGAAGAAGGTGTTGAGAAAGGTTAATACGACCCGTTTTATCCATTTCGCCTTCGGTCGCGTTACCTAAAAGCAAACGTTGTAGTCGGTTTTCTTGTTCAATCATGGTAGAGAGCTTGAGCAATTTCATCTCAATTTCTTCCCATTCATGTAGTGGGTAAAGTAGTAAACAGCTTTGTTTTGTGTCTATGGTACAGACCAGTTGTCCTGCGCAATCATCGACAAGCGCCCGGCGATACTTTGTAGGTATTGCCAGCCGCCCTTTGCTGTCTAAGTTGATTGCGTTAGCGCCGCGGAACATTCCCCTAGCCTTTTTTGTATAATGCTGTTTTTCTTATTTTTGAGTTCTGCTCTGTAATAGAAGACTATTATTATCCACTATTTACCACTTTTACCCACTTTTGTCAGTTTAGTTACCCCTCTGTGCCACGTCAAGGCAAATATGGGATAAAATTGCCACCATAATGACAAGGTTTCGAGTAAATTAAGCTGTAGATTAGTGAAGTTGCTGATTTGATAAGGCTTTATTAACGAATTGTATAAATTTAGATGTTTGAGAATTTTATAAATAGTTTGAAATTAGCGACCTGCCATATCAATTTAATGGTGTTTTACTGCGTTTTCGTGCTTTTTATACAAAAAAGCCAGCTATAAAAGCTGGCTTTTGAAAGACGTTAACGACTAGGCCGTTTTTTGTTCTTCTGTAGGGCGTTGAATTTGTAACGCTTGAATTGGGTTTTCAGTATCATTTGATAGTTCAACCAAACGAGACAACTGGCCCAATGAAAGCATAAGAGAATAACAAGCGCCTAAATACCCTTTCTTGTGTAACTCTGTTACTTTGACATCGTCAAGCTCTAACAGTTTCTTTTCGCTGATAGAGAACATACCCGTCACGTTGCGCTTATCACCATTAGTGTAAGCGACTAGAAGTTGAATTTCTTCAACTAAATCTAATTCAGTGATGACATCAATAAAGGCTTTAGTTTGTAATTCGCTATTGGCAAGGTCAGTTAAAAACTTTTGTCTTTCCATCAAATATTCAGATGCATTCTCACCATCAAACAAAGGCTCGCCTTCGTCTTTCTTAAGCAAGTCACTGTTTTCGTCAATGTACACACCTAGCTTGTCACCGTCTTGGCGTACATCAAATGGATAACGCAGCACGTTCATTGGCACATAAGGACCTTTCCACTTATCAGTGGCTAGGAACAAGTTAACATCTTGCTCGATACCCAAAACACCTACTGAGCGGTAATTATCTTGTGGATCTTTTATAAAGATAATAGGCATAGAGGCACTAAGCTGTGCATATTCTCTTATGCTCGCAGCAGAAAGGTGCGAACTTTTTGCATGAGGAAGACTACGGTCTAATGTTACTTTTAAGTCTTTATGTTTGTTTTTGTCTAGCGGCACGAAATTCATAGCCATAAATCGAATACTCTTTTTTATTAATATTATGTGGTTCTGAGTTTATATGACATCGTTCACCACTTTACAAATTAGAAGTCTAACTCTAAAAAATTGGCGTTCAGTATCACGCAAATTTATAGGGTTGTCATTCAATTCATATTGATATGGTGATAGGGTGAAGAAAAATCAACAAAAAAATTTAAAACCTACGACTATGAATAAAATCTTTACTCGTTCATTACTGACTACAGCACTGATGTTTTCACTTTCAACCAATGCTCAAACCTTAGAAATATCAGAAAAAGCCAACGCGATTGCACAAGAAACCATTATTGTGGATGGCCACATAGACGTGCCTTATCGCGTGCACAAAAAGTGGGTAGATGTTACTAAAGCTACGCAAGGCGGTGACTTTGATTACCCCAGAGCGGTATCGGGTGGATTAAACGCGCCATTTATGTCAATTTACGTGCCTGCAAGTTTAGACAATTCCGACCAATCAACCCAACTAGCTCATCAACTTATTGATTCCGTTGAATCCATTGTTTACCGCGCACCTAACAAATTCGCCATAGCCAAATCTGTTGCCGATGTAGAAGAGCAGTTTGCAAAGGGCCTCATTTCTTTACCCATGGGAATGGAAAACGGTTCACCAATACAAGGTAGCATAGACAACCTTAAAGCCTTTTACGAAAGAGGAATACGCTACATTACGCTGGCCCATTCACAGAGCAACCATATCAGTGATTCTTCCTATGATTTACGCCGCCAATGGAAAGGTCTCAGCCCCTTTGGCAAAGAACTTGTAGGTCACATGAATGACATCGGTATCATTATTGATATTTCTCATGTCTCAGACGACGCATTTTTCCAAGTCATTGAACGCACAGAAGCGCCTGTTATTGCCTCACATTCGTCATTGAGAACATTTACACCTGAGTTTGAACGCAATATGACCGACGATATGATCAAAGCCTTAGCGACAAAAGAAGGTGTGATCATGATTAACTTTGGCTCTAGCTTCGTTACTAAAGAAGCCCGAGCATGGCGAATTAAATACAACTTTGCCGAAAAAGCGGTTATTGATGCTAATGGTGAGGACAGTGAAGAAGCAAAAAGTTTCGCCGAAAGTTATAAAAAACAACACCCTTACCCATTTAGTACATTAAACGATGTATTGGATCATATTGATCACGTAGCAAAATTAGTGGGTGTGGAACACATCGGCATTGGTTCCGATTTTGACGGCGTTGGTGATACGCTTCCCATTGGGTTAAAAGACGTATCAACTTTCCCAAATCTAGTCCAAGGATTAATGAATCGTGGTTATAGTGAAAAGGAAATTAAAATGATTTTAAGCGGCAACGTAATTCGCGTATGGAAAGAAGTCGAACGGGTTGCCGCCCAAAAGAGCTAGTTGCTGATAAGTAGAATAAAACTGGGCTCAAATGCCCAGTTTTTTTTACGCTCTACAAACCAAGAAAATAAATATCCAGTAAGTTAGTCATTTTTGAAAATAGAGGGTTTGCTTTAGGGATTGCGCAGGCATTCCTAGGATCTACACTGTCTTTATCTATTTTGATGTTTGAAGCATGTGCTTTATCTAACACCAAATCTGCATGGCATAATTGATTACTATCATGAATATAAAACACCGTGTTTTGCCCATCACTGTAGTTCAATAAGTTCTTTACGCCGTCAATAGGCACTGTTAAGTCAGCTTCAGAATGCGCGACAAATACAGGTTGGCGAATACGCTCACCTTCATCCAATTGATCTCTTATAGACTTAATGATTTCCATTAATTCAATGCCTGAAGAATTTGGCACGCCTGAGTATTTATACGGGTTTTGATAAGTCGAAACATACTTTCTGTCTAACCATCGAGCCAATCGAGGTATTCCCCATATTTTAGAGAGACTCTCTGCATTTCCAGATAGCGCTAACGCTCCAGAGAATAACAAAATGCCGTTAACATGATCAGGGTTACGTAATGAGTAATCAACAGATAACGCCCCACCAGTAGAAAAACCGCCAATAATCACTGTTTCGCCAAATTCAGGTGCCATTGCCATGACATCAGATACGTGGTTTTGCCAATGTTCAGACAAGTCGTAGTCTAACATTGCAGCTTTTGCATCGGCTTCATTTTTCACCCCATGAGCAGGTAACAATGGCACAACGACGTTCATCCCTAAATCATACAGGTAATCTGCAATAGGGCGCATATAGTAAGGCGAATCACTCAAGCCATGAAACAGTACAACGGTTTTTGCGGTTTTATCACCATGGTGCAATATATAAGGCGCTACGCCCGTATTTCGGAGTTTTTCTGAACAAACAACAAATTCAGATTGGTCGCCGCATGATTCGACAGATTCAAACCTTTGTTCATATAACTGCTGAAAACGACCGAATGCGCTATCAAGAGAACTAGCACGCAATTGGTAAGAGAAAAAAATAAGTGTGATAACAATAATTTTGTACAATTCACTTGCCCTAAATAGGATGACATACGCTACACTTTACCAAAATCACTGACGGAGTTAATCACTATGAGCGAAACTAATGCAAAATTTCCTAATCGAGAAGGACAAGCAGTTCCAAATGTTACCTTTGCGATCCGCGATGGCGAAGATTGGACAAGTAAAACCACTGACGATATCTTCGCAGGAAAAAATATCGTTGTGTTTTCTTTACCTGGTGCATTCACACCTACCTGTTCGTCTACCCACTTACCTCGTTACAATGAACTTGCCGACGTTTTCAAATCAAATGGTATTGACGGTATCGTGTGTATTTCAGTTAACGATACGTTTGTAATGAACGCATGGGCGCAAGACCAAGAAGCCAGTAATATTGAAGTATTACCTGACGGCAACGGTGAGTTTACTGATGGAATGGGCCTTCTTGTAGACAAGAATGACTTAGGTTTTGGTAAGCGTAGCTGGCGTTATTCTATGCTAGTTAAAGACAAGGTTATCGATAAAATGTTTATTGAACCAGACCTTCCAGGCGACCCGTTTGAAGTGTCTGATGCTGATACTATGTTAAAACATGTCGCGCCAGATGCCGTATGCAATGCTGCTGTCAGTATTTTTACAAAACCCAATTGCCCTTTCTGTACAAAAGCGAAAGCTTTGTTAAGCCAGCATAAAATGCCTTATGAAGAAATCGCCATGGGCAAAGATGCGAGCAGCCTTTCTTTGCGTGCCGTAACGGGCAGAAGTACTGTTCCTCAAGTATTTATTGATGGACAGCACATTGGTGGAAGCGACGATTTAGAAACCTATTTCAACGCCCAGTAGTAACCCATAGCCATATGTAACGACTCTGTAGCAGCTCAACCTAGTAGCGCTACAGAGTATTTTGAATCTTTTCTCGAAAAGTATAAATTTCCATCCCTATAGATAATTTTCTATCCGCCGCCCTAATTAAACTTGTCGTAAATTTGTACTGAGTCCATGTTGAGGAACAAATGATGATAGTGTTAATTGGTGGTGAAAAAGGCGGCAGTGGTAAAAGCTGCCTTGCACAAAATATTGCGGTTTATTTAAGAACTGAAAAAGATGCATCTGTATTAATGGTCGACTGCGACCCACAGCGTACAACGTCTGACTGGATCCAAGAGCGAACCAGTAACGACGATCTTCCCGATATCAACTGTGTTCAGTTATACGGCAAGATACGCAATGAATTGATGAGCTTACGAAATCACTATGATTACGTCATCATTGATTGTGGGGGCCAAGACAATCTAGCTTTGAGATCATCAATGGCAGTAGCCGACCACATTTTAATACCACTGCGACCGAAGCGCAGAGACTTAAAAACTGTTCCTCATATGGAAGACGTTTTATCTACCTGTAAAATGGTCAACCCGAATATGAACGCGGCTTTTGTTATTACCCAATGCCCTTCTTTACCCTCATTGGCAGGCAGAATATTAGATGCAAAAGAAGTCTGTCGCTCCTTTGAAGTACCAGTGTTAAATTCCGTCACCTACAGTCGAAATATGTACGATGATTCTGAAGAGTCAGGCATGTCGGTAATGGAAAGTGAACCCGATGGTAAAGCCGCTGTTGAGATCCGCAGCATCATTGAAGAATTAATTGCACGGGGACAAACTAATGAGCTTTTCGAGCCTGAAAAAATCCACGCAGTTGGATAGACCAAGACTCGTAACTGCTGATCAGTTTATCGACGATGCAGTGTCGTACGCCAGTGGCGTCAGATCTGGTCTAACGAAGAAAGAGCGGTTAATGGTTGTTCCACATGCAGTGAATGTGGACACAAAAATGAAGCGCGCAACCTTTACTTTAAGCAGTGAAACCATAGACAATTTAGCTGATGTGGCAAAAAGAACGGGCATTTCTAAATCTCGTATTGTTCGAATATTGTCTCAACAACACTTAGGTAGCGCGAACGACTCTGTATTAGCAGCAAGTGAAGTGAAATAAGAAACCGGACTTACCTACTTAAAACAGGTATTTAATTACCTGTTTTAAGCTCTCCCATTTCATACTTATCAATGAGCGAATACAGTGTAGGACGAGTAACTCCAAGCATTTCTGCCGTCTTTGACATATTACAGTCTGATAACTGATAAGCCCGTCTAATGGCTTTGCTTTCGGCTTTTTCCCGCACTTCTCTTAAGTTAAAGACTTCAATGCTATCACTGCGCTCAATCAAGCCTAAATCATCAGCTTGCACAACAGTGCCTTCTGCCATAATAACTGCAGATTTCAACTTATTTTGTAGTTCTCTGATATTGCCTGGCCATCGATGAGCTAACATAGCGTTAATCG
>CAYUZL010000028.1:0-3356 GCA_964449725.1 uncultured Alteromonas sp.
CTGCTGTAAAATCGTTAATGACAGACAAGTGCTCTAATGACAATGCTTCTTTCAACGCTTTTTTAGAAAACGCCCAAGAATGATTTGTCATCGTCACTTGGTCTTGATTAACTGGGCACGCTATTCCTATACAACCAGACGTAAAATCCTTTTCGGGATACAAGCTAAAATAGTATTTAATGGCGGCTTCAATAGTAGGGTGTTCATTACATAACATTTTTAAAATGTCAGTAATTTCACCATCCACTACAGCAGCCAAACGTATATTTGTACCGCCTACATCCGCTACAAATTGTGCTGTCACACGCTTTTCTCCAACGACTCAAACAAGGCACATGCCCCCTCTTCCGCACTGGTTAAGCTTGCTCGCATGTTGCCAAACATTTCTCTTCCCATGCCCACTTCATGTTTTTCCAATGAAGGAACAACCGCTTCTCGCTGAGCTAACTCATCGTCGGGCACATGTAATACTAATTCACCCGTAGCGGTATTTAGTTCAATTAAATCGCCTTGCTGCACTTTAGCTAATAAGCCGCCTTTGTAAGCTTCTGGCGCGACATGAATCGCTGCAGGTACCTTACCTGAAGCTCCTGACATTCTACCATCTGTTACTAGCGCCACTTTAAAGCCTTTGTCTTGTAACACGCCTAGTGGAGGCGTTAAGCGATGAAGTTCTGGCATACCAATAGCGGAAGGGCCTTGGAAGCGAACAACCACAATACAATCTTTATCCAATTCACCAGAGTTAAACGCATCGTCTAATTCAAATTGGTCTTCAAATACAACCGCAGGCGCTTTTATGTGGCATTCTGGTGTGGGTAACGCAGATGTTTTAATCACAGCTCTACCTAAATTACCACTAAGCACACTTAAGCCACCATTCGGCTTGAAGGGTGCGGCATAGGTAGAAAGAACTTCTGAGTCTAAAGATTTGGATATGCCTTGTACCCAATCCAGCTCGCCATCAATAAGTTTCGGCTCTCCCATGTAACGTTCAAGCCCGTCACCACACACGGTTTTCACATCATTGTGCAGACAGCCGTTATCAAGTAACTCTTTAAACAACAAGCTCATACCACCTGCAGCAACAAAGTGGTTAATATCTGCTGAGCCATTTGGATAGATACGAGTAAGTAAAGGTACTGCATCAGATAGGTCTGAAAAATCGTCCCAATTCACTATATAGCCAGCCGCTCTTGCTACAGCAATAAGGTGCATAGTGTGGTTCGTCGAACCACCAGTAGCAAGTAGTCCAACTAAGCCGTTTACAATAGACTTGGCGTCAACAATATGACCAATTGGCGTATAGTTATCACCAAGGTCAGTTAATCGCGTTGCTTGCACCGCAGCCGCCTTAGTCAATGCGTCGCGCAAGGGCGTTCCAGGATTCACAAATGATGAACCAGGTAAATGTAACCCCATCATTTCAACAACAAGTTGATTACTGTTTGCGGTACCATAAAACGTACAAGTACCCGCTGAGTGATACGACTGAGATTCTGCTTCAAGTAAGGCGTCTCTTCCTACTTTTCCTTCTGCGTATTCTTGTCTTACTCGTGCTTTTTCTTTATTAGGTAGACCTGATGGCATTGGACCTGCAGGCACAAAAACTGTTGGTAAATGGCCGAAAGATAAGGAACCAATTAACAAGCCAGGCACAATTTTATCGCAAATACCTAATGCCAATGAAGCATCAAACATATTGTGAGACAAACCCACAGCTGTACTCATTGCTATGACATCTCGGCTCATCAAGCTCAAATCCATTCCAGCGTTACCTTGAGTAACGCCATCACACATTGCCGGCACGCCACCAGCAAATTGAGCCACTGAGCCGACTTCAGCTACAGCTTGTTTAATCAGCGCTGGATAAGTTTCATAAGGTTGATGAGCAGATAACATGTCATTGTATGACGATACAATAGCTACATTTGCTTTCGTCATACTGCGCAGGTCATTCTTACCTTCTGTACTACATGCTGCAAATCCGTGCGCTAAATTCCCACATGACAATGTCCCTCGGTGCGGCCCTTGTTTACGAGCACTGTCTATTTTACTCAGGTAAGCTTGTCTTGTGGCTTTGCTTCGTTCAATAATTCGATTGGTAACATCTTGGATTTGCGATTTCATATGCTGCTCTCCTAAGGGGCCCAATAAAGCGTAACGTCGGCGTTATTGACAACAGAAACTATGGGCTTAGGTTGGTTTGTATCTGCAATTGCCTTATGTAAAACTGTTTTTTTATTCTCACCTGTTAGGTGTAAAAAAACATTTTCAGACTGAACAATTGCATTTAACGTCAAAGACATACGCTTGTGAGGCGCTGTAGTTGGCGTTACTGCCAAGCAACTAGCTTGGTTATTAAGATCGATACCTTTGCTTAATTCTTCAGAACAGGGAAACAGTGATGCCGTATGACCATCTTCCCCCATACCTAAAATAGTGACGGTAAAAGGTTGAGCAACCGATTCTAGTTGCGACGCAACGGCGCTTTCTTCCGAATAAGGGTTATCACCCGCAGTTTTTAAACTCACAAAAGTAGCCGACGCCGCTTTGTTTACAAGCAAATGAGACTTCACTAAGTTAGCGTTACTGTCGCTGTGATCTTCATTTACCCAGCGTTCATCCGCAAGGGTAATCGTTACCTTTGACCAATCAAGCTCCTGCGTACTTAATACTTCAAACAAACTAACTGGTGTTCTTCCGCCACTTACAACTAAACTCGCCTTCCCTTTTTGTTCAAGGGAGGTACGAAGTAGCTCTACAATACGGTTTGAAAAAGTCTGATTCAGTTGATCCGCATTATCAAAATGCAATTCTGACAGAGACATTAGCGCTTCCCCTCATACCAACTTCTATTTTCTCTTGCCAACAAACCGATAGAAGCAACAGGTCCCCATGTACCAGCTTGGTATGGTTCAGGCGGCTCGCTATCGCCATTCCACGCTTCAAAAATAGAATCAACCCAACTCCAAGCTTGTTCTACTTCATCTCTACGAACAAACAAGGCTTGGTTTCCAAGCATAACTTCAAGTAACAGCTTTTCATAAGCATCTGGAATTCTCTCGCCAGAGAAAGCTTCAGAGAAGCTCAAGTTCAATTTCGACTTTTGTACATCCATGCTACCCGTACTGGTCATTCCCGGCACTTTGTTCATCAATGTAATTTCGACGCCTTCATCAGGTTGCAACCGGATCACTAACTTATTGGGGGGTAAGGTAGAAAAACTATCACCAAACAGATTATGAGGCTGGCGTTTAAAGTAAATAACAACTTCACTGACTTTTTTCGGCAAACGCTTACCTGTATGCAGGTAAAAAGGAACACCAGCCCAGCGCCAGTTATCAATCAACACC
>CAYUZL010000029.1:0-3345 GCA_964449725.1 uncultured Alteromonas sp.
ATAAAAGCCCGCCATGCAGCGGCAGAATCAGGCCTTCCCGCGTTATCTGATGATTCTGGTCTTGTGGTTAATGCACTATCAGGTGCACCGGGTATTTACTCAGCTCGTTATGCAGGGGAAGATGCCTCTGATGCTGACAACATCATTAAGCTACTTCAGGTCTTGGAAGGGAATGACCAACGAGCAGCTCACTTTCAATGTGTACTTGTTTATATGCGCAGTGCAGACGACCCTGTTCCTCTAATAGCACAAGGTCAATGGCATGGCCATATAGCGACATGTCAATCAGGCTCAGATGGGTTTGGTTACGATCCAGTATTTATTTGCCCGGAATACCAGTGCTCCGCAGCAGAGCTAACTAAAGACGTTAAAAATACATTAAGTCATAGAGCTAAAGCATTAAAGCTACTCACTCAGCAAATGGCGAACTTGTTTGACTGATTTACCCTTATCTCTGTATGTGCATATTCCTTGGTGTGTGCAAAAATGCCCTTATTGCGATTTCAATTCTCATGGCCAAAAGCAACAAGTATTGCCCGAAAAGGAATATGTTGCTCACCTCTTAGACGATTTATCAGCTGATTTACTGGCCTACCCTGAGCTTTCAGGGAGAGATGTCACTTCCATATTTATTGGTGGTGGCACCCCTAGCCTTTTTAGTGCAGATGCCATCGCAAGTTTATTAGAGGGTATAAAACAGCGTTGCAATTTAGCTGTTCAGGCTGAAATCACACTAGAAGCAAACCCAGGAACCGTTGAAAGTGGCCGTTTTTCAGCCTACACAAACGCGGGTATTACTCGATTTTCTATTGGCATACAAAGCTTCAATTCCACCCACCTCAAAGCTCTAGGGCGTATTCATTCTGGAAATGAAGCTTTATTTGCGATTTCACAAGCCAAGCAAAGTGGCGTGACTACTTTTAATACAGACCTAATGCATGGTCTACCCAATCAATCTATCGATAATGCACTCGCAGACTTACATAAAGCCATCGCGCAAACCCCGCCACATCTCAGCTGGTATCAATTAACGATAGAGCCAAACACACCGTTTTACAGTAAACCGCCTGAACTTCCCGCAGACGATATATTGTGGGATATTCAGCAACAAGGCCACGCTATTCTGGCAAAAGCAGGCTATCAGCAATACGAAATATCAGGCTATAGCCAAGTTGGTCACCAGTGCAATCACAACCTCAATTATTGGCGTTTTGGTGACTACATTGGCATTGGCTGCGGCGCACACGGGAAAATAACAAATGCCAGCAACGGAACCATTACCCGTACGGTTAAAGTCAAACACCCTCGTGGTTACATGAGTCTGGATAGAGCTTATCTAGATCAAGCTACAAAGGTAGAAGAAGCGGACCGCCCCTTTGAGTTTTTCATGAATCGTTTTCGTTTATTAGAAGCCTGTGACACAGCTGAATTTGAACGCTATTGCATGATGCCCATAGACTCATTAACACAGACTCACTTGAACAAAGCCATTGATAAGGGCCTTTTAACCAACGCAAATCAAAGCTGGCAAGTCACGCCAATGGGAAGGCGCTATTTAAATAGCTTGCTGGCTGAATTTGTTTAGTGAAATATTGAGTAACGTTTCTTAAACAGGATTCAGGTTATTTAGTTTCAATCACATTTAATTTTTTTAATGCGGGAATTTCGCTTTGTAGTTTTGTCTCTATATTATTTAACTCTTCAAGTTTTGTGCAGGTCGATTTAGCTCTCTTTTTAAGCATGAATTCATCTTCGCTGCCATCGGCTGAAACATTAAACGTTCCTATCGCGGTCAAGATAGCGCTCACATTAGAAAAGCCCGATGTAATTTGCTCTCTCAAACTCGCATCAATGCCTTCATTCATTTCTAACTGACCTGGGTTTATAAAATAATACTCGCCATTAAAACCGTATTTTTCACGTACACTGGTCTTCACATTTTTCATTGCAGACTGTAATTGACTCATTCCTTCAATATCACCTCCAACTAAGCCAGAGTATATTCGAGTTATATTGTCAGTAATCAAGCTCAAGCCATCTTTCGCAAGTAAGGTTATTTCGGGTGTAATAGCAGTCAAAACATTAGAATAGCGAAAAATTAAGTTTTGTTGTTTTGCATTAAGCTGAATTAACCGCCCTTCAACAAACAGTTGCTTGGCCTGATTAATTTGATATTGAGTTCTAGCTTCATCGAGTATGCGAATAGTGTTATTACCTACTACAACCCCACGATGCAAATCATAATTGCAGGAAAAGTCAGCGCTAGCGGGGAAACTAAGAAGCCCAGCTAAAAGCAAACTCCATTTAAATGTTGTACGAATCTTTTTCATGCTAACAGTGTGGCCAATCTCTGCAGATCTGTCAGATATTAAGAGACCGACAACACAAAAAATGCGTTTAGCTAGCCTTCGCTTGGTTTCTCTCAAACTGAATCACTTGCAAAGATTCCAACTGCTTCTGGCTACTGGCAACATCTGTCATGTCATATATCATCATACAAATATTTTCTACTTTACCCGTTGCAGACACTAAAGGCGAAAGCGTAATGTTTTGATACATGAACGGTTCTGCCCCAGTAATAGGTCGGTAGTTCGGAAATTTAAACAAATAAGGCCGTTGTTCCCAAGTAATAAAGGTACGTGTTTTCAGTTCAAACACTGGTCGACATTTTTGTGCAAACCAATCAGCTTTAATATCTGGATACAAGGTAAATAATGACTCTAAACGCACATCACTGGGCAATCTACCACTGTGACTTTCCATGAACCCATTCCATACTTTAATTTTGAAATCTCTATCTAACACTACAATACCGACATCAACAGTTTGTAGCATATCCATCATCCAATGGAATTCGAGTAGTTCTTCTAATGAATCCATATTTAAAACTCGTCGTCTAGTAGATGAGAGAGCTTGGAATTCATAGTTCCCATAGACTCTTCAGTGAATAACAGGATAAGATCACAATGCACATCAAACCCCTCTAGGCCATAACTTAATTCAATTGCCAGTGTTCGTTTCCACATTACCTTATTTGATTTAATAATTTCAGATACGCTTCTATGCTGACCTAAAACAATAGGGTGTCCTTGGGAAAAATGTAGATCCATCTGACTACCTAAACCAGTAAGGCAAGTCCCAATAAGTATACTGGCAACATCCATTAATAATTCTAATTGTAGCTGATCGTCAATAACACCATCGATTTTTAGTATCTTAGCGACGTCTTCAAAACTACTGTCGCTTAAAATACAAAGCGCCTCACCGCTTACCCCTGCGCCAAGAAACCCTTGGCAAACTGCAGTCACTCGCTCGTGCTCTTCAATGTCTGTTAACATCATATGT
>CAYUZL010000030.1:0-7024 GCA_964449725.1 uncultured Alteromonas sp.
CTTTGTAGGTTAAAAGCGCTTCTACATAAGGCGCACCCGAGGCCAAGACGGTTGCAAACCAATCAACGGTGGTTTCATTTCCAGCGAAGGCTTTGATGAAGTCTTTTTTCGGCATTTTGGCTTGGATAACACAGTGCTTCATGATCAGGCGTTCTTGAATACGAACTCTGTCCATCATGTTGCGCATACTGCGAACCATGCGATCAAATTGTTTTGGAACTAGACGAAATTCTTTAAAAATTTCACTTAGGTTTTCTATTTCTTTACGAGCGGCTTTGTGGCTACGACCTTTCGACTCGATAACTTTACGCGCTTTCTCGTACTGGTTACGAAGTAAGGTGAAGTGCTCACGGGCTAATTCCGGATCAACACCTGTATCTTCTTCTTCTTCGTCTTCATCGTCATCTTCGTCATCTAATTCTTCTTTAGAAAGCTCAGATCCAACATGGGTTGCAGTTGGTGCGATATCTTGATCTTCGTTGGGGTCTACAAATCCTGAAATAATATCGCTAAGGCGAATTTCTTCAGCTTCGAATAAATCCCATTGGTCCAATAGCTCAGTAATTGCTTCAGGATATTCAGCAACGGAACATTGAACTTGATTGATACCATCTTCAATACGCTTGGCTATTTCTATCTCGCCTTCACGAGTAAGTAGCTCAACCGTTCCCATTTCACGCATATACATGCGCACTGGGTCAGTTGTTCTGCCTATTTCACTTTGTACCGTTGCAAGTGCTTGCGCAGCGGCTTCGGCGGCATCTTCATCGGCAGACGCTTCTTGCATAAGCAATTCATCGGCTTCAGACGCTGATTCACTGACCTGAATGCCCATGTCGTTGATCATGCGAATGATGTCTTCGATTTGGTCTGAGTCTACAATGTCTTGAGGAAGGTGATCGTTAACTTCTGCAAAGGTAAGATAACCTTGTTCTTTACCTTTGGCGATAAGAAGCTTAATCTGTGACTGCTTGCTTTGTACCATAAACCCTACACTAATTTAATTGACACTTTGACGCTTAACCCGAGTTTCACTTAGCTGCATACTATGCAGTAGTTATAACTTCTATTTAGGGAAGCGTAGCGAATTTACCAGTATAACAAACAACCGCATTTATAACTAGGTTTGTCGTCGAAAAGGTCATCATTTTCGCGATTGAGATAATAGCGCTAATTCTTTCATTTCATCTTTGCTTAATCCACCAACGCGATCTCGTGCAATTAAAATTTCCATACGGCTTTCGACCATCCAATCAAGTAATTTTGCAAAGCTATCTCGATATTCTTGAATTGCATCACTTTTTGATATCAGAGTTTCCTGTAATAGGAGTTTATTGATCGTTGATATTTGTGGATGTTGATTAAAATGGTCGAGCATTTTGAGTGTGGTTATTTCGCCTTCTGAACTACAAAAAGCGTGAATGTCCATAAGTAAATTTAATCCATTAAATCCACCGTCAACCAGTAATGCAGGTTGCACTTCAGGCACGTCTTTCGCCAAATGTGGGTATTCAAGCAGTAAATGAATCAATTGTCTTATAGGAGTGATGCGAGTTTTTTGTTGCTGAAATTTATTTTTAACATCGGGTTTACTCGCCAAATGGCGGGCTTGATTGATGTCTTTAGTCAGTTTAAATCTATCGAATTCACCTGTGTGTTGGCTCAATGTTTCCAACATTAAAGACTTTTGGTTTTCACCAGGGATTTGCTCTATCATTGGCATGGCTTGAGCTTTTAGTGCCGCTTTTCCTTCTGATGAACCCACAGAATGAATATTCAATAAATGTTCAAATAAAAATTGAGAAAGTGGTTTTGCTGACGTTAGCCGTTGATTAAATGCGTCTTGGCCTTCTTTCCGTACCATGGTGTCGGGATCTTCCCCGTCAGGTAAAAATAGAAACTTAAGCTGGGCACCGTCTTGCAATATAGGTAGTGCATTTTCTACTGCTCGCCATGCAGCATCTCTACCTGCTCTGTCGCCATCGTAGCAGCACACAATAGTTTTGGTACTGCGCATTAACATAGTGAGATGTTCAGGTGTTGTAGCCGTACCCAAAGCGGCGGTCGCATTTGTTAGCCCAAACTGACTGAGTGCGACCACATCCATATAACCTTCCACAACAAGCACAGAGTCTAGTTGGCGATGAAGTTGCCGTGCTTGATAGAATCCGTAAAGCTCGTGGCCTTTATGAAATAAACGGGTTTCCGGTGAATTAAGGTATTTAGGACCGTTATCACCCATCACTCGACCGCCAAAGCCCACGACTCGTCCTCGTTTATCACGAATAGGGAACATGATTCTGTCGCGAAAAAAATCAAAGCATTTATTGTTGTCGTTTCTGGTGATTAATTTTAGGTCGATAAGTTGTTGAATAAGGCCGTTGTCACGTCCGAATGTAGATAAAACTGCATCCCATTCACTGGGAGCGTAACCAATTTCCCATTGTTTTACGATTTCTCCCGATAATCCTCGTTGTTTGAGGTAATCAATGGCTGCTTTACCTCCCGCGTGGTTTTTTAACTGATGCTGGAAAAATTTTGCAACTTGTTCCATTAATTGATAATCGGAATCGCGCTGGTTTTTGGTCGCGCTTGACTGGGCTGGCGCAGCACCTTTTTCTCTTGGTACTTCGAGACCTAAGGTGTTAGCTAACTCTTCTACGGCTTCTACAAACTCTAAACGGTCGTATTCCATTAAAAACGATATGACATTGCCGTGAGCCCCGCAACCAAAGCAATGATAAAACTGTTTTTCTTGGCTTACTGTGAATGAGGGGCTTTTTTCATCATGAAAGGGGCAACACGCTTGGTAATTTTTACCTGCCTTTTTTAGTTTGACTCGGCTATCTATTACCTCGACTACATCACTACGTGCAATCAGATCGTCTATAAAGTCGCGAGGAATACGTCCAGCCATAGGTAGAATAACTATTTTTTGATAAATAAGGCGGCAATGATCAACTAATTTAAATTTATGAGCAAGCGGATTCCACATTTACGACTAAGAAACTAACACGTGAAACTCAAATTTACTGAGGGAAAAAATTAGGCTTTTTGAATGAATATCACACTAAGTGGTTGGACCTCTTAAACTAAAAACGTAATAAAATTCAGCACTTGTAATAAATTGTCGTTTAATTGTTATACTTTTGTTTAATTTTAAGTATCATTTGTCACATGAAAAATATGAATCTCTTTTTTTGTTCAGTTTTTTGCTGCATTAAAACGAGGTTTTATTCTGTTTAATCGCGAAGTCTCAGTAAGTTATGAAGGTGATAATATGAATAAAAGTAAGTTAAGCCGTTTTACCGTACCTGCAGTTGTTAGTCTTGCCTGTGCATTTTTAACCGCTCCCTCTTTTGCAGATTATTGTGAACCAGCAAGTAGCAGTAGTAGAAGCCCCTATGACAATACAACGGGTAATACTAGAGCTGCACTTGGCGTTGCCAAGCATCAGTATCAAGGTGATGACGGTAAATATGACTGTGTTTCTTACAGTGAAATGTTAAATGGGGAATACGCTAGTAACACTACTGGTGGAAAAGATTATTTTTATTTTAACAACGACGCAAATGTTGGCAGTTCACTTTATTTTAAAGTGAATGAGTCCGTTGTATCCAGAACTGAATTAAGATTGCAGAGCTTCCAAGCTGACAGTGTTACTCCAAGCCCTCGTTTTAGCGGAACGTTTAAAATTCGAGGCAGTAAAGCCGTTCGCTCTGAAGACTTTACTGTTGCTCAGCTTCATGTCGATACAAACTCAAGCTTAACGACTGATGCTAATGTTATAACTAATTCACCTATGTTACGTATTGCTTATATTCACTCTAGAGATGGTATAGATAATCATTTCTGGGCTATTTTCCGCCCGAATCCAAATGATAACGGAAGCGGTGCTTATGAATATGTGTCACTTGGTGAAGCAGTAACAGGTGCTTCAAACGATAATAGCTTTATTATGAAGTACGGCACAAATAGCGGCACTAAAATTTGGGTTGTCGCAAATGGTGAAGCAACCCGTTTTGATATTAGCCAATGGAAGCAAGATGACATATACATCTACCATAAAGCTGGGTGCTATACCGATGGTGATGTTGGTGATTGCCAAATTCAATTTACAGAATTGCATAAAAGTAATTATTAATTAACCCCTTCCAGGTTATTTGAAAGAAGGCAGACCATAGGTTCTGCCTTTTTTGTTTTATGCAGAATATACTTAAAATTTCAATTTGTTCTATTTTTGTTCCACAGTTGTTCTTTTGTATGTTTTTTTTGTGAAGGGCATTGACATAACGTAAAGATTGAGGGTGGAGTGTTGCTCCACCTTGATGACTATAAGTATATTGAGTTCGCCTTTTGTACAACGCACTAGGCATTTTTCATTAATTGTAGTTCGATTACTTTTTAAGGTGAACACATGAATATCTTTAGACTCAGTCTTTTTTCTACGTTTTTTAATGGTACCGTTTTAACGTTAAGCCTTTTAGGTGGGTACGCTCAAGCGGAAGATTATTGTGAAGCGGCAAGCAGCAATTCACTTAGTCCTTATGGTAATACATCAGGGAGCACCCGAAGCGTTTTAGGTATTGCAAAACATCAATATCAGGGAGAAGGTGGAAAGTTCGATTGTATCTCCTATAGTGAAATGTTGAGTGGAGATTATGCCCGTAATACGGTTGGTGGAAGTGATTATTTCTTCTTTTCTGAAGAAAGCGGAGTGGGCGACTCTTTATTTTTCAAAGTGAATGAATCGATAACGTCTAGAACGGAACTAAGAGTGCAGAGCTTTCAAGCTAATACTGTGGATCCGGCACCAGAATTTGGCGGAACCTTTAAAATAAGAGGGAGCCGTTCAAATCGTTCAACAGATTTCACTGTTGCGCAATTACATATCGATCGAAACACTACAACCGATAGTGATGCAATTACAACGTCGCCTATGCTTAGAATTGCCTATATTGATAGCCGAAGTGGATTAGAAGATCATTTATGGGCAGTATTTCGTACAGACCCCGATTTTAATGGAAGCGGTGGTTACGAATACAAAGATTTAGGAAAAGCCTTGTTTGGATCTTCGAATGAAAATAGTTTTCTCATGACCTATGGTACTGAAGGCGGTGATATGATGACAGTGACAGGGAATGGTGAAGAAGCTAAGTTTGATATTTCGAAATGGACGCAAAGTGATATTGATATTTATAACAAAGCTGGATGTTATACCGATGGTGATGTAGGTGACTGTCAAATTCAGTATACGTCATTAGAGCACGATAATTATTAATTAGTGTGTCCCTCTATCGCAATAAGCGATAGAGGGTTTTAGAGTTTGGTAGGTGATATGAAATACGGGGTTGTTGTTTTAACCGTTATTGGTGTTATTTTATTTATAACTTTTGGTCCTTTTTATGAAAAAGGGAGCTCCTCTAAAGAGAAAGAAGTCGCTTCAACAGCAACCTTGCCAGTTGCGTCTACTATTCACGAAGACGATCTTTATGAAGTCGATATTGAAAAAGTAGAAGAGCCAATACATTTGCAAGTAGAGCTTGATATTCAGGGTTGTGAAGAAGAATGCTTTGATAGTCTTTTAAAAGGATTACTATCTGAAAGCAGTCTATCTAAAGCTGATTACCGAAAATTAACCGGTAATATGGATGCATTAGTGACTTATTTGAGCTCTAATCCAAACATAGTTAAAGACCTAGCTATTCAATCAGGCGCAGAACAAGACGATGCCGCCAATCACTCAATTATTCACATATTACGTCAACTTCCCTTTGATACTCTCGCGGGCGCTATAAACGATATTGCGTTTTCCGATGATCAGAATACTCGATTAAGTGCTTTAGCATTGATTGATCTTGCTTACTCTTCAAGTAAGGGAAGTAATTTACAAGCGCAAAAAGAAGATTTAACCGATATGTTAACGTCAGTTATTTATACTGAAAGTAGTATTGAAAATAAAGTGTATGCATTTGAAGTTTTAGCAAACCATAAATGGAAAACCACCGACGATAGTGTACTGAGTAATTTGACTGGCGTGTTTGAAGAAGACTTAGCTCCTGAATTGAAGTCTAAAGCTCTTGAAACTGTTGCCATGTTTGGCGGTAACCTTGATGGCTTTGAAGACACCCTTGCTAACGGTTTGTCTTCGGCGTCTTCGAATATATCAAAAAACGGGTCCCTTACTGCGCTGTATAATTTAGGGCTATTTCTTGACGAAGACGATCCTCAGCAAGTAGCACTTTTGGCTCGATTCGAAGGGCCACTCAGAGCCTTTATTGACAATGAACCTGAAAAATCGCCTTTTTCTCACCGAGCAAATCAAATATTAGAACGCTACTATGGAGATTTATCTCATTGATAATATTAGCGAGTCAGCCCATTTATCAGGAAGAATTCGCAGTAATTTAATCATTAAAGTGCGTTTACTGACGATGTAGCGTGTTTTGGGCTTAGGTGATTGACAGGCGTGATATAGCACTTCGGTTGTTTGTGACACATCAAGAGCGTTAACCACGGCTGCATCTATTGCTTTTTCAAACGCGTCGAGCTTTTCACCGTACGCTGCTACAACTGATTCATTATATGTGGCTTTAGATTGATGACTTTTTTCTTCGCCTTTGGTCCAAATTTTCGTTTTTACTGGGCCAGGCTCAATCACACTGACATGCACATCAAGGTGTTTCAGTTCTCGCCTTAAACTATCTGAAATTGCTTCAACAGCAAATTTACTGGCCGCATAAATAGCCATAAAAGGCGACGCAACTAGACCACTAATGGAGCCAACATTGATAATTCGCCCTTTTGACTGACGAAGAAAAGGCAATAGGGTTTTACGTAAGTTAACTAAGCCAAAGACATTCACTGCAAACACATTTTGCCAATCGCTGATACTAGAGCCTTCAATGGGACCTCCGCTGGCTAAGCCTGCGTTATTGATGAGAACATCAAGAGACAACTGTTGTGAATTAAAGAATTCAGCACACGCGGTTACGTGTTCTTGTACGGTCACATCAAGTAAAAT
>CAYUZL010000031.1:0-2780 GCA_964449725.1 uncultured Alteromonas sp.
GTATTGATAATGACAATGGGGCGGTCATAGTCGTTACCGTCAGGGGTTGAGCCTCCGGTAAGTCCTGTGTTTGCAGCTTGCATAATGACAATAACACCTGCATCTACACATGCCTGAAGACTATGCCAAATATGCAATAAGGTTTTAGGTTTAAGAACAGCAATTGCTTCACCAGAACCGAATCGAAAACCTTTACAGTAAGGCTGCATTTTTGTTTCGTCGGTGATGGTTTGAGATGGGCCTACAATAGCGCTAAGTACATCTATTAGGGCGTGTGAAGCAGATTGTGCGGGCATAAAGAGTAAACCTTGTAATTATCAACTGAAATCAATAATGTTACATTATAACATGTATGGTCGTGCGAACAAAGTGAGCCGTTAATTATAAAGCATTATATGACGAAAACGAGACAGAGCTAAAATAAGGCCATCTTCGTAAACACTTTGCCGTGTGGCTAAATGATTGGTAAGTAAACCAATGGCTCCGCCTTTTTGCTTTATATTATCAGTACTAAAAGCGTCATCCATAACTGGGCCTAATTCTTGGCCTTGGGTTAATTTTTCATAAAAAAGGTTAGGAAGAGGCAAGTTAGCACTGCGGCCTACACTGCGGTAGCCGTTGTAATCAATGACGAAATAGGCGAACGCGGCGGGACCATCAATAAAGAGGTCCACTCCCCCTTCAATGGCAATACACCAATCAGTAGAGTGTATTGTGTCGATTTCTCGTAATCGTTCAACGCGGTTTAGTGCACCTAGACGAGTTTCCGCTTCTGTCATTGGTTGATCAGCAACCCCAGATGGCACGGTTAATCCAGTTGCTTCTATTGCGTCTAGGCCATCAAGAGTGCGTAATGCGTTAGTTGATGCATTAATTTTCACAGGATTGAGAGAACCAACGTACAGGGCCATTATTGTTTACCTTTTTGAACTGGTGTTGCGAGTATTTCGTTAGTAAAATCGCGATAGTCAGCCGTTGCGGGGAAGTCAGTTATATTTCTGTCTTCTTTTTGGCTATCAGGGTTAATTATACTGAGTAAATGCTTTATGCCAAAGGTTTGTGCTGCATGAAGAATGGACAAACTGTCATCGACGAATAGGGTTCTACTAGGGTTAAAAGAAACGCGTTGGTGAAGCTGTTGCCACAAAGATTGATATTCTTTAGGTACACCAAACTCATGAGTGGATATCATTTGGCTGATGTGGGTGCCTAGTTCTGTGTTTTCTAGCTTTAACGCTAGCGTATCTGGATGAGCATTGGTAACAAGCACAACCTCTCTACCCGACGCTTTTAATGCATCTAAAAACGGAATGGTATCGTCACGCATTCGAATTAAATGCTGATCCTCCCGTTTGGCAGCCATGATGTCCATATCTAATTGCTCTGCCCAATAATCTAAGCAATACCAGTCTATTGTACCCATCACTTTTTCATAGCGGGCGAATAAGGCGTCTTTACTTTGGGCTAACGTTTGTCCCGATCGCGCAGCGAGTTTTTCTGGTAAGGTGTTCATCCAAAACACGTTGTCGTAGTGCAAATCTAGTAAGGTGCCATCCATATCAAGTAAAACTGTATCAATCTCGTTCCAAGGTAGAAAGGACAAGCGAACTCTCCAAAAATCTAGTAAGCTTTCATAAAGCATTGAATGAAGGCGCAAGTGTACGCAAGGCTATGTCAGAAATCGACCAAGAAAAAACACTACCTACTATCGACGACCGAAAAATTGTTGCGAAAAGCAAATTTTTTAATGTAGAACAAGTCGATCTCACCTTTAGTAATGGCGCGACTCGAGAGTTTGAACGAATGGCTGGGTCTGGTCGAGGTGGTGTTATGGTTGTTCCCGTGACCGATGATGGACATATATTACTTATTCGCGAATACGCCGCAGGCACGCACAGTTATCAGTTGGGATTTCCTAAAGGCTTAATTGACCCAGGAGAGTCGCCGGAACAAGCGGGTAATAGAGAACTTAAAGAAGAGGCGGGTTTTGGTGCAAATACCCTACATTACCTTCACAAAGTGAGTACAGCACCTACGTTTTTTGATGCGCATATGCATATTCTTATCGCCCAAGACCTATATCCGGAAACGCTACCTGGTGATGAGCCAGAACCTCTTGATGTGTTTAAGTGGCCTCTTAGTCGGGCCAGCGAATTATTAGCCCGAGACGATTTTATAGAAGCACGCTGCATTGTTGCTTTGCTTTTGACTCAAAAATGGGTGGAGGCGCAATAAAATGAAAGCTCAGAATCAGTCCCTTGAAGACTTACTCGAATTAGCGAAAAAAACCGCTGTTGAAGCGGTGAAAGCCGTACTTGATATTTACGAAAAAGGTGAATACGACAGCTACGAAAAAGATGATGAATCTCCTGTGACGTCGGCCGATTATCTAGCAAACGATATTATTGTTAGTGCGTTGCAAACCGCGACACCCGATATTCCAATAATGTCTGAAGAACGGGAAATAGAAAGCCTCGAAGAACGCAAGCATTGGCACCGTTATTGGCTTATTGATCCTATTGACGGAACGCAGGAATTCATTGCGCGAAGTGGTGATTTTGCTGTCAATATTGCGTTAATCGAAAGTAACAAGCCTGTGATTGCCGTTATTTTTTGTCCGCCGAGGCAAACATTATTTTATCCCTCTGAAGCTCTAGGTGCGTTTAAAGAAAGTGCCCAAGAGCACAAACGCATTCAAGTACACCACTAATACGATCCGCTAGTAAGAGTATTACTGATGCTCATAAACCACAGCCCGTCACGTATAACACTCTGGTTCC
>CAYUZL010000032.1:0-4414 GCA_964449725.1 uncultured Alteromonas sp.
GTTCTACACGTTTGCGATTTTCAATTTCAAGCTTTAGTTCCTCGTGCTGAGAGCATGCACGTATACTGACAGCGAGTTTGCTGAGTAATGGCTTAATTGCCTGGATAATTTTGAGGTCAATTTCTCTATCTTTACGCTCTAGTATTAATACTCCGTGATCCGGGATTAAAAACAGATAATAATTTATTCCGTCTATAGTTTGATGAAGCACTTCTCCGTCATTAGATTTAAAAAATTCGATTATTCTATCTGGTAATGAAGAGTCGTCTTTTTCAACCGGATTCAATGGTACGGATAATGAAGAATAAGCGGGGAGGCTTGAACAATCTAAGTTTCTAAACTGATAAGTCACCGTCACACTATTTAAGCTAAGGCGTTGCCTTATCCGTTTCATGAATGTGGTAAGCATAGGTACTAAGTCAATACTTAGCCCAATATTCATTGATAATTCATGCTGTATGGACACAATTTGTAGTGTCTGACTGATCTCTTTATTTGGCATTTAGCTCACCACTCTTGGTAATGCCATAACAGCAGTTTTGTTATGAAAATCGACACAGCCATTGATACTTGATGTGATTTCACCCAAAGCTAGTACACCAATAAGAGGCTTACTTTCTTTAGATGGGTTTGCGATACCTTTTAATTCCTCACTAAAACGATTTTTTAAAAATAATTCTCTGCTTACGCACGTAAAAAGGAAGCCATCGCCAACCGAATTATTGGCGTAGCTCAAAGCCATTGCATTTTTTGTTGCATTAATCAGTGAGGATGGTTCACCGTTTAGTATGTAAATCATTGTATTTTCGGGAACATTACCAACACAAACTAAGCGACCATTTTCAACTTTTATCGGATCTCTTACCAATAAATCATCGTCTAGCCTGTCGATCCCGAATGGGTAAGCCTGAGCAATATCAAAAAATGAATGCTCGTAAAGGGGGGTTTTAGAGTGAGCTTCAACAACGTTACTATATATATCAATCGCGGGCTGGAAATTGAGCTGAATGACTTCATTTCCGGATACTTCATTTGCTAAAAAAGGACCATCTAAAATTTCCCATCCATGGCTTGTAACTACCTCCCAAGGATGAGCCATGGTGACGACAAGCATTGCGTCTTGATAGATACCGTTGGGGCTAAATAAGCAGGGCTTTTTTTCAAAAGACAATGAACCCGTCCCTCCGCCAAATACGACGGTACTTGTTGGAAGAGACTTGATAGCTAACTCTAGAGTTTCTTCTATATTGTCGGTTAAACCATCTGTTAGTATAAATGCGGACTCTATACATTGATTGTCAAAATCGAGTTCTTTTCCAGAACTGGGGAATTGGCTGACATTTTCTATGATGTTTATATGAGTTTTAATGGATATTGGAATAACTAGTGCACCGGTCGTTTTTACTTGATCAGCTAAGATTATTCCTGGAAAAATACCGCCCCAAATTGGATAGTCAGAGTTTGATAGAAAGTGCTCGAGCTCTTTGGGAATAGGATCGTTTTGATCCACTGCAATGAGTAATATAGATTGCAGACAAGGGTTTTTAATGTCCTTTATAACATTAGACAGAGCGATCTCAGAGAGCGTTTCTACGTAAATAGGGTCCCCGAACACACCTTGCATTGTAACCTCATCCTATTTCATTCAACTAAAACGTTTTACTTATTGTCAAAGTGTAGACCATTTAGCGAAATTCGCGTGATGCTATAGATAATTTGCGACTCCATTGTGTGCGATCAATAAGTTTACCAGCGACAATGTGAATAACTTTGTCTTTACTTTTTTCTATGATGCCATTTACTTGTAAAATAGAGGCTTTTAAATAAGCTTGTTTTTGCGCTTGCGCTGTATTTCGCCAGACCACGACGTTAATGTTTCCTGTGTGATCTTCTAATGTGAAAAAGGTCACTCCACTTGCAGTGCTAGGTGCTTGCTTACCGGTTACGCAGCCAATCACTTTTATCAAGCTTTGGTTTTTTAGATGAGGTAATTCACGAGCTAGGGTAATGTTTTCTTGTTTTAATTTATTTTCAATGAGAGCGATAGGGTGAGAGTGTAAAGAAAGCGAGTTTGAATGGTAATCCTCTACTAGATCTTCTGTCACATTCGGGCCCTTTATAGTATGGGTTGATTTAATAGTGCTTTCAAATAGTGGCAGTGAGTACTGGGAGTTCATTAAATCCCAACGAGCTTGATACCGGTTTCCCGCAATGACTTTGAGCGCATTACTGCTAGCAAGAGCTTGTAAATCTTGGTTTGATAACCCTGCTTGATGCAATTGTGATAGAGAGTCAAAGCCACTCTCTGGTCTAAGCTTTAATAGTGTGGTTATTGCGTTATCCGACAATCCAGATATTTGTGTTAACCCTAATCGAATTGCTGGACGTCCATGTTGCCATTGAATAACGTGCTCATCATGGGAGTGGTTTATACATACAGGTTTTACTAATACATTATGGCGCTTTGCATCTTGTATTAGTTGGCTGGGAGAGTAAAAGCCCATAGGCAAACTATTGAGTAAACTGGTGTAAAACACCTCGGGAAAATAACACTTTACCCAAGATGATACATAGGCTAGCAAAGCAAACGATGCTGAATGGCTTTCAGGGAAACCATATTCACCAAAGCCTAATATTTGTTTATATAACCGGCTAGCGAATTCTTCTGTATAACCATTGTTGGCCATACCGGTTAGTAGTTTTTTTTCAAACTTTTTTAATGCTCCATTTTTCTTCCAACTTGCCATTGCTCTGCGTAATTGGTCGGCCTCACCTCCAGTGAATCCTGCTGCTACCATGGCGAGCTTAATGGCTTGTTCTTGAAAAATAGGCACGCCCATAGTGCGAGACAACACAGATTCAACATCTTTCGATGGATAGGTTATTTTTTCAGTGCCATCTCGCCTCTTTAAATAAGGGTGAACCATATCTCCTTGAATGGGACCTGGTCGAACAATGGCAATTTGTACAACTAAGTCATAATAAGTACGGGGCTTTAACCTCGGAAGCATAGACATTTGCGCTCGAGATTCAACTTGAAATACACCAACAGAATCAGCTTTACACAACATATCAAACACTTGACGATCATCGCCTTGGGAGTGTATCCAAGCCATGTTTAAGCGATAGCCATAATGCCGATCAATTAAATCAAAAGCTTTACGAATAGCGCTGAGCATACCCAGAGCTAATACATCTACTTTCAGTAAAGCAAGGCTCTCTAAGTCATCTTTATCCCATTGGATCACTGTGCGCTCTGGCATTGCTGCATTTTCTATGGGAACGAGTTCATACAAGGGGCCTTGAGAGATAATAAACCCGCCAACATGTTGGGATAAGTGACGAGGAAAGCCTACAATGTCTTCGACAAAATGAATGAGGATCTTTATTAAGCGACTATTCGTATCTAGCCCTGCATCGGCGATTTGTTCCTGCCAAGGTTGAGTTTTATCTCGTCGATTTACATTCTTAATGGCATAGTCGAGCTTGGTTTCAGCAATGCCTAATGCTTTACCTACGTCACGAAATGCACTTTTAAACCGATAGGTGATCACGGTTGCTGCTAATGCAGTACGGTGGCGTCCGTACTTATTATAGATGTACTGGATAACTTCTTCTCGCCTTGAGTGCTCAAAATCCACGTCAATATCAGGTGGTTCATCTCTTTCTTTGGAAATAAAACGTTCAAATAATAATGAGATTTTTCGCGGATCGACTGCGGTAATCTCTAAGCAGTAACAGACAATTGAATTTGCGGCAGAGCCTCTACCTTGGTAGAGAATATGTTTTGATTTAGCAAAATTAACAATGTCATAAATGGTTAAAAAGAAGTAAGCGTATTTTTGTTCTTCAATGAGCGAGAGTTCTTTTTCGATCAGTTGGGCCTGCTCTTCGCTAAGCCCTTCGGGGAAACGTTTTTTAGCGCCTTTATAAGTACATTCTCTAAGGTAAGTAATGGCTTGCTTTCCTTTGGGGATGATTTCTTCAGGGTATTGATAACAAAGTTCATTCAAACTAAAAGAGCACTGTTTTGCTATTTCTACACTTTCGTTTAACCAAGTACTCGGAAATAATTTTTTAAGTTTATTAATCGGCCTTAGCACTCGTTCACAGTTAATTTGTGCTTGTTTACCCAAACTAGATACTGTGGTGGATTCTCTAATAGCATGTAATGTATGTTGCAAGGGTTGGCGGTCTGGATGATGAAATAAGGCTGCATTGGTTGCACAAATAGGAAAGCCTGTTAGCTCCTGAAGCTGATGGTATAAGATAAATCGCTCGTTATCTTGACCATCCAAATAGCGGTTCGCGCCTAACCATGTGCGAGAAGGTGCGTGCTTCATTAACCATGACGCCCATTCATTATTATCGTTTTTTAGGTTTGGCTGCCAAATAAATAGGCAATGCTTTAATG
>CAYUZL010000033.1:0-2839 GCA_964449725.1 uncultured Alteromonas sp.
TAGAACTACATCAGAGTTTAGCTTTAGATCACAATGGATAGGCGCCGCAACTAACGTAGATTTATTCACTCGCCCAGACGTCGACAACCCACAAATATCTTTTTCGAGCAATCCTGGGTTTCAATTTGCTGACTTTGCGATATCAGACAATGGTGTAAACCAACAAGCCAGTAACCCTATCACTTCACCTGCTGATACGTTGGGTTCATTTGTTGGATTTGCAGCAGATGAATTTGAAGACGGCGAAGGTTATTCAGTCGCGGCTCGAGTCGATCTGACCTACGAGTTTGATAACAGCGACTGGTTTAAATCAGTTAAGTTTGGTGCTCGCCACTCTGAACGAGACCAAGTGTTTCAAGATGCAGAGTTAAATTGGAATGCCGTTGCACAGCCATGGGAAGGAGGACTTGCACGGTATGGTGCATTTGATGAAGAGAATACATTTGAGATCGTTGATTTTGCAGACTTTCAGCGCGGCGGTGTCGTAGTCGGCGACAATACCTCTTTGCTTTATGCAAATTCACGCTTTTTACGTAACCCAGATGAATTTTATCGCTTTATTGCAGGTGAACCCGATATTCAAAGCTCCCGTTACAGCCCATTTACCACATTCGACAATTTAACTAGTGCTGGTGGCGACATTGTTGATCAAACAAACCGACGTAGAGACGATAACTTTGTTGAACAATATAGCGATGCACAAACATCGGATGTTAGTGAGTCTTTAACCAATCTTTATGTACGTTTAGATTTAAGCAAAGATTTCGATAATGGAATGTATATTGACGCAAACATAGGGGTGCGCTATCTAGATGTAAGTATCGAATCCGAAGGCTTTTTGAGCTACACAAGCATTGGTGAATCCGTATTACAACAAACCGACAGGCCTCCTGAATTGGAAGCCTTCGATGATATTCGAGATTTTGCACCTGATGGAACAGCATTCCTTGACCAAGCCGATGAGTTCAGAACTGTAGGTATTGATGAAACCTACTTATTACCGTCACTCAATATTAAGTTGAATGTAACTGATGCAAGCCTCATTCGTTTTGGTGTAAGTAGAGGGTTAACTCTTCCCAATATTGCCGATTTAAATGCGTCTCAAGTAGTTACTGGAGTTACCTCGTTAGAGCAACCCGATTTACTTCCAGGGGAAGTGGATGACAACGAATTTAGGCCATTTACCGACGGGAATATTAATCGATATGTAATATCTGGTGGTAATCCTGATTTGCTTCCCACTACTTCTAACAACTATGACTTATCTTATGAATGGTATGGAGAGGCTGGGAATTCATTCGCTCTTTCGGTATTTTTTAAAGATATAAAAAATGTCATTCAGTCAGATGCTACTATCCAAACTGACACCGTCAATTTTGATGGCGATGATATTCCCGTTTTCTTCCAAGGGTCTATCAATCAAGCCGAAGCCGAGATTTTTGGGGTTGAAGTATCCGGTCAATATTTCTTCGACTTCTTACCTGGGATCTGGTCAAACTTTGGTGTGCAAGCAAACTATACAGCACTCGATGTTGACGCTTCACCACCTAACTTAGTACTAGATCAGGATGAAGATGGCATTCCAGATGACGATACCACCATTTTCAGGGTACCTGACCTGAACGGCCTAATTGGCCAGTCTGAGAACTTCGCAAACTTAGTAGGTATATATCAGGATGACAAACTAGAAGTACGTATTGCATACCAATGGCGTGACGAGTTCTTGAACTCGTACCAAACGTTTATTACCGGTAACCCTAATATACAAGATGCTAATTTCTCTCTTGATGCATCTATCCGTTATCAAATTACCGATGCTCTGCAAGTTAGAGTACAAGGTACAAACCTAACGGATGAAGCACAAACCTCGAGAGATATATTGAATAGTGCAGGCGAAACCTTCCAGCGTTCGAGCTTCCTGTTCGACCGCCGGATTAACTTCGGTGTGCAATATACCTTCTAAATTAACAACTTAATACGAATTGAAAGTCATCAAGACACCATCTTGGTGACTTTCACACCTCAATCAAGCTCTTAGTCAATTTCTACAATGAACTAGTAGTTTGAATGAAAACGCTTGCAGTACTTGGTATCAGCAGCACATTACCTCGATAAGCTCCATCGTCATTGTTTTTATCAGTGACGTAATTTATATAAGTCGGAGTAAACCATGAAACTCAAAATTTTACCTTTAATTGTCATTACTAGTTCATTTAGCTTAACCTTTTCAGCAAAAGCTGACGAAGTTGTTGCATCTGGATCTTTTCACACAACTAGCCAAATTCATGTAACTGATTGTGTAATTCAAACCTACTATCAACGCTTTGGACAACATGTGTTTGGCGTCATTTGTGGTGGCGGCTACATACCACAAGCAACGTTTTCAATACGAAGTGGCTCGTGCGGAACCCTTGATGAAACTGAAGGGTACAAAGCTGAATGTTTCCCCAACGGTTCATGGCGCGTAACACGAGATTAACTTTGTATTTTTAACACCCCAACAGAGTTAAAAATTCGATAACATATACTGGGAAAATAAAATGAATAAGGCTTTATTAGTAGCAACAATATTAGTTGCTGTTTATTTTTTAACGTCTTACTTTAGTTTCCCAAATTCGATGACACAAACCTATGAACCTGTGGAAAAAAACAACCTCGTAACTCCCGCTCTAAAACCTGACACACACGATAATGAAACAATAAATAAACTAAATGAAGAAATAAACACGCTCAAACAGGTTATTCAAACACAGCAAATTAAAGTTGAAGCATTATACACATTGTTTAGGAATCTCGATAATGAAGCCAATATCAATAACATAGATAAATACATTGATGA
>CAYUZL010000034.1:0-3532 GCA_964449725.1 uncultured Alteromonas sp.
GTGCATTTACTTGCCTTGATGCCGATATAGATGCTGATAAGTGGGAAGGGTGGTTCGCTGTAGTGTTGAAACCAACGATTAAAGAACTCTGGATTGACTTTAATCAGATACAGCCGATTTGTCAGATAATAGGCGTCCAGGTTTCCATTGAAAAAGTTTGTAATCACGATTTTGAAGGGCTAAATAATGCGTTCTTTCTAGCACCGTTGAAGTGGCATATTTTTGAGGAAGACTATGGGACAAAACCTGGCAAATATCAGCGAGAGATCCGTTCGTCTAAGGATGAAAAAACGCTGTGAAATTATAACACTGGATTTTTCGACAGAATTGAAAACTTGAACTAATCTAAGTTAAATAAGCTGTTGTTTCTAGCACCACTTTATTTTGTGTTGTGGATACAAATTGAATTTAAACTGGTAAAAAGAGATATGTTTATGCTACTACCTTGGACATTTCAGGGACACAAGTTGTTTCGGGTAATCTTAATAATACAGTGGATTGTAACAATTGTTATTGGCATTGTGACTGGAGATGTGTTGTCAGCTGCAATTTTAGGAACCGTTATTGTTGCAGTACCTTTATTTTTAAGTTTTAGCTATATACAGAGTGCGCTCAGCACCCATGCTATAGCTATTGCGGTACAAATGATGACAGCATTGCATATTCACCAAAGTTTTGGCTTAGTAGAAATCCATTTCGAAATCTTTATGTCTTTGGCATTACTTGCCGTGTTTAGAGATTGGAAGGTAATACTTTCGGCAACAGGCGTTATTGCCGTGCATCATATCTTATTTTATATACTTCAATTGAATGAATTTAGTGTTCATATATTTTCGCCTAGCAATATCAGTATTGGCATTTTGTTACTTCACGCTTTTTTTGCAGTATGCGAAGGCGCGGTGCTGATGTATATGACTAAGCAAGCCCATGATGAAGGCATTGGAGCCGTTGCGTTATCCGATGTGATAAAAAAGGTAGTGAAAGACCCTCAGCAGCTTGATTTAACTGTTTCCATTAGTAATGATTATCCAATATTGAAACCGTTTGCTGATTTGGTTTCTAAATTGAAGCAATTGATCGCTATCTCTAGTGAAACGGCAGCGGAAGTCAGTAATGCCAGCGAGCAAATTTTGATTGCAACCCAAGAATTATCTCGTTCGATAACTGAACGTAGTGAAGAAATTACCGATATATCTAATGCTTCAAATGATATTTCTGGACGGATACAAGAAACTTCTAAGCTTGCTGATGAGGTCAGTGCTAAATCTTTGGATACGAAAGCGCGTTCTGAAAACGCACATGGTAGTGTCCGCAATACGAATGAGTTAATTGCCTCACTGAGAGGTAAGCTAAATGATGCTGCCGAAAATAGCAAAGAATTGAGTGAATGGAGTGCAAGTATTGCTAACGCAATGAATACGATTACATCTATTTCTGAGCAAACGAACTTATTAGCATTAAATGCTGCGATTGAATCAGCTAGGGCTGGTGAGCATGGTCGAGGATTTGCGGTTGTTGCCGATGAAGTAAGAAACCTGGCAATTAATTCAAAACAAAATGCAGAAAACATTAGTGGCATTACAAGTAAATTAGTTGAAAACACTAATTCCACATTAGCGAGTATGGAGCACTGCGTGGGTTTGGTTGATAATGCGGTAAGCGCTGCTGATACGGCTGCAAATGACATGTTAACTATTATTGACTCCGTTTCTCAAGTTTCTAGTAATATGACTACAATATCGGAGGCTGCTGACTCGCAGGGTGCAACATCTAGCACAATATCTGCACGTACGGGTGACGCACAAAAAGGCGCTGAGAACGAAGTGGTTATTTCCCAAGAGTTAGAAGCGCAAGTCAGTGCATTATCGTCTCTTAGTGAGCAAATGAAGATGGCGACGCTACGCTTTAAAGTGGAATAAACTTGCATCAGAATAAGCGCAAACAAAGTGTCATTTTGTCTTTTTTGGTTTTATGGTTTGCCGCTATTTTAGCGGCATTGCTTTATTTAAAATCAGACCGAGTAAAGCAATTTGATCCCAATGGAGTCCTAACCGCAAAATCCTCGTCTATGACCTTCGATATTGAGCTGGTGGGTTTACTGAAAAAAAAAGGTGTTAAACCTAATACACTCGTTCATTTTTCGGAACAACCAAGCTGTTATTGCAATACATTAAGCCGACGTTTTTCAAAGCCTTTACATCAGATATTAGGTTCGGACTATACATTTAAAAATATCGAATTAGACGAACCATTGCGCGTTCTTATTCCTAGCTACCCCGCAATTGCCGTTGTTGATGAACAATTTCGCCTCAGATATTTAGGGCCGTACGCTTCTGGCATTGGTTGTTGGGTTGGAAATGGCAATATAGACAAAATAGCCAATATTGCGAAATCATCCAACTATTTTGGCGCTGTGATCAATAGTGAAGTGAAAGGCTGTTATTGTAATGCGCGAAATCAAAAAACTTAGTCTATCATTGAGGTTAAAGAACAATAATAAGGTGTAGGTTATGAATGTTATTAAAAATATGAAAAGAAAATGCACTGAAAAGCGCTTTCGTCAAAATGACCTAAACATTATTCAAAATATACCTACAGATACGTTTCACAATGTTATTGAAGTTTTGGTTGATGCAGGGTGGGAAGTTTCGATAGATTACAGAGGACCCGACGGATGGGAGCATAAAGGGCGTTGTAAATTACGTAAGGGAACGAGTGTTTTAGAATGCTGTTGGAGTAGTAATCATCAAGGTGCGATATCTGGTTTAGGGCGTATAATAAAAGGTATAGCGACTCAGTTCGATTTAGTCAGCTTGGATACTCCTCGCTGGTAATAAAATGAGTTAGCGAGGCCAGACAGTTGCACGCTTGAAAAATAGTGTTTATTCTCCCCAATCGTATCCTTTCATTGTTAGGGCACTTATTATCAAAGAATATTTTGATTCAGTCCCCTAAATTAGACATTTTACTTCACTTTATCTATGACCAAGCGCTATTTGTTTTATATTTCAGAAAACTATTCTTTTCAGATACTCCGTCCGTTGCAAAATGTAATTTGGGCTAATGGAGATACTGTGGCGTGGTTTGTGGAAGGTAATAACGTTAATAAAAGCTATTTCAAATCTGAAGAAAGGCAACTAACATCGGTACATGATGTTATTGAATTTAACGCAAGAGCAGTGTTTGTGCCTGGTAACCTAGTACCATCGTTTATCCCAGGCTTAAAAGTGTGTGTGCGCCATGGTTTTATGGGGTTTAAATTTAGAAAAAAAGACGGCTTAAATTACTCTTTTATTATTCGAGGTTGCTTTGATTTATATTGTAGTTTAGGGCCGTCAATGACAGGTACATTCAAAAAACTCGAACAAAACCATGGTAACTTTAAAGTGGTAGAAACGGGCTTTTGTAAAATGGATCCTTTTTTTACTGGCGATAAAAAAGAAGTCAGTGAAAATACGAAGCCAACCATTTTATTTTCCTCTACGTTTTCTCCTCGAATGTCTCAAGCTGAAGCATTATTGCCGCTCATTTC
>CAYUZL010000035.1:0-7611 GCA_964449725.1 uncultured Alteromonas sp.
TTTAAACATTGGATTGGGTATTGGGGCATCTGCGGTAATAGGTAAATTACGCGGACAAAAGCTATATGAAAGCGCAAAAGATACCGCCACTGCATCTTTATTGCTATGTGTCATGTTTGTTGGGCTGTTGGCTATTTTAGGCGTAATGTTAATTGAGCCAACCTTTATGTTACTTGGCGCTGACAATACGCTGATGCCCCTTATTAAAGAGTTTATGTGGGTTTGGTATCTTTCTGGTGTTTTCTTATCTATCCCCATGGTAGGAAATAGTGTGCTAAGAGCCTCTGGTGATATGAAAACACCGAGTATTATTATGGCTGTAGGTGGGGGAATAAATGCACTGCTTGACCCTTTATTTATTTTTGGGTGGGGGCCTATCCCTGCCTTAGGCATTCAAGGTGCGGCTTGGGCAACGCTCATCGCTTGGTTGTGTTGTTCAATTTGGATATGTTACCTATTGGGGGTAAAGCGACGATTAATGCGAACTAAGCTTCCCTCTCTAATCGAGCTTAAATTACATTCACTGTCAGTTATGCGCATTGGACTTCCCGCTGCTGGGGCAAACATGCTAACACCCATTGCTGGAGGTATTATGACTGCGGTTGTTGCGGTATATGGACCGGAATCTGTAGCAGCGTGGGGAGTAGGGAATCGATTTGAATCAATTGCTAGTATTGTGGTTTTGGCATTGTCTATGACGCTCCCTCCGTTTATTAGTCATAATGTAGGTGCTAACTGTTATGATAGGGTGAAAACGGCATATAGAAATACCTTACTCTTTATTGTTATTTGGCAACTCGCACTATTTGTCGTAATTTGGTTTACGAGCCCTTTTATTGCATTAATCTTTGCTAAAGAACAAGAAGTATCAAACATGATTGTTCTGTTTTTGTCTATTTTACCTTTAGGTTATGGTTTACAAGGTATTGTCATATTGACAAATTCATCGCTAAACGCAATGCACTTACCTATAGATGCACTTTGGTTAAGTATATTAAGACTTTTTGTTTTTTATGTTCCGATTGCCTATGTAGGTAGTCTTCTATTTGGTATAAAAGGCCTCTTTGTTGGATGCGTCGTTGCTAATTTACTTATGGCAATTGTGTCTTTAATGTGGTTTAAACAATCACTCGAAAAATCAGTAAAAACAGCAGCAATTGAGGCAAATAAACCGTGTCAAAAGGCTTTAAATTAGCATCGAACTATAAACCCGCAGGTGATCAACCTAACGCAATTGCTTCTTTGATTGAAGGGCTAGAAGACGGTATCGCCAACCAAATTCTGCTTGGGGTTACCGGCTCAGGTAAAACATTCACTATGGCCAACGTCATAGAAAATGTGCAGCGACCTACATTAATAATGGCGCATAACAAGACCCTAGCAGCTCAGCTATACGGTGAGATGAAAGACTTTTTCCCTAACAACGCCGTTGAATATTTTGTTTCTTATTACGATTATTACCAACCTGAAGCGTATGTGCCGAGCTCTGATACCTTTATAGAAAAAGACGCTTCTATTAATGATCATATAGAACAAATGCGCCTGTCAGCCACTAAGGCATTGATGGAGCGTAAAGACGTTATTATTGTTGCTAGTGTGTCAGCAATTTATGGATTGGGTGATCCTGAGTCCTATATGAAAATGTTATTGCATTTTCGCCAAGGTGATACCATGGATCAACGGGAAATTTTACGTAGACTTGCTGAACTGCAGTACAAGCGAAACGATATTGCCTTTGAACGGGGCTCTTTTAGAGTACGCGGTGATGTTATTGATATTTTCCCAGCAGATTCTGAAAGGCAAGCGGTAAGAGTAGAGCTGTTTGATAGTGAGATAGAAAAAATAAGCTTGTTTGACCCGCTTACTGGCGCCGTCGATAAAACCGTGGTTCGCACTACGGTGTTTCCCAAAACCCATTATGTAACACCCAGAGACAAAATTCTTAGCGCCATTGACGATGTTAAAATTGAATTAAGCGAGCGTAAAACTCACCTTAAAGACGTGGGTAAATTAGTTGAAGAGCAACGTATTTCTCAGCGTACGCAATACGACATAGAAATGATGCTAGAACTAGGCTATTGCTCAGGTATTGAAAACTACTCGCGTTACTTGTCGGGCCGGGCGCCGGGCGAGCCACCTCCTACCTTGTTAGATTACTTTCCTGCCGATGGTTTGTTATTCATCGATGAAAGTCACGTGACGGTTTCTCAAATTGGTGCAATGTACAAAGGTGATCGTTCCCGCAAAGAGACGCTGGTGGAATACGGCTTTAGATTACCTTCAGCAATGGATAACCGGCCATTAAAATTTGATGAATTTGAACATATTTCACCGCAAACCATTTATGTTTCTGCAACCCCTGGTGATTATGAGTTAAATAAATCTGACGGTGAAGTGGTGGAACAAGTAGTGCGTCCCACTGGATTGCTAGACCCTATTATTGAAGTGCGGCCCGTCGCGACTCAAGTTGATGATGTACTGTCTGAAATAAATATCCGTGTTAAAAAAGACGAGCGGGTATTAATCACCACGCTCACTAAACGAATGGCAGAAGACCTGAGCGATTATTTGAACGAACATCAAGTAAAAGTCCGATATTTGCATTCAGATATCGACACAGTGGAGCGTATGGAAATTATTCGAGACCTACGCTTAGGTAAGTTTGATGTTCTCGTAGGTATTAACCTGCTGAGAGAAGGTTTGGATATGCCTGAGGTATCTTTAGTGGCTATTTTAGATGCTGATAAAGAAGGCTTTCTTAGAGCCGAAAAATCCTTGATTCAAACCATAGGCCGTGCAGCAAGGCACTTAAATGGTCGAGCAATTCTGTACGCTGACAGAATTACCAAATCGATGAAAAAGGCCATGGACGAAACGGAACGCCGCAGGGAAAAGCAAGCCCAATACAATAAAGACAATAACCAAGTTCCTATGGCGTTGAACAAACCGATTACTGATGTCATGGATATTGGTGATAGTTCAGCACACCCTGATTCCGGCAAAGTTAAGTTACGTAAAGTTGCAGAAAAGAAAAAGTCGTTAGACGCTGCCTCTGCAACAGACCTCATGGCCAGAGTGGGAGAATTAGAAAAGCAAATGTTCGATTATGCAAAAGATTTAGAGTTTGAAAAAGCGGCATCATTGCGAGATGAAGTGGAGATATTGAGAAAGCAGATCCTTGCTTTGTCGTAAGTGAATAGCACGTTTTTTGAACGCTAAAGCATTAATAATAAACATTATATGTTTTAGCGGGAATAAATTTTTACTTATTTACTAGGCTGCACTATATTTTGTTGATACGTATTTATTCGTATACCTATTAAACGAAAGTTCTAATATTGTTGGTGTTGTTATGTTAAGTCGTTTGCAAGAATCGGATATTAAATTGTTACGGGTATTTTTTGCTGTTGCTAGCTGCAACGGTTTTACGGCTGCGGAACCTGTACTTCGAATGCAACGACCCAACATTAGCGCAGCGATTAAAAAATTAGAAGAACGGCTTGATCTAGTACTTTGCCACCGCGGTCGAGGTGGTTTTCAAATGACCAAAGAAGGCGAAGTGGTTTTTCAAGAAACCAAGCGTGTTTTTAATGCATTTGACAACTTTGTGTTCAATCTAAAAAGTCTTCATGATGACTATTCTGGCAATATTAGCTTAGTTCTGATGGCTGGGTTACCTCTTTCTATGCAGTTAGCCGTGAGTCGTGCAGCTAAAAGTACTATGAAGAAATTTGATGATATTCATGTCAGCATTCAAACAAGGTTGTACAGCGAAGTAGAGCATGTGGCTTTATCAGGGGAGTGCCATTTAGTCTTGGCGACCTATGATATGGTGAAGCCAGAATCCGTTACATTCCACTCCACCGGACATAAATGTAGTGGCCGGTTGTATTGTGCACCCAATCATGAACTAGCAAAATACCGTGATGTAGATAGTTTACCTAAAGGCGTCCCTATTTCTGATTATCCCGCTATTCGACTTTCAGGCTTGTCTACCGCTAATTACGTTGAAAATGATGTCTTGTTGAACTTACAAACGACCTCTGATTCATATGACGGGTTGATGTCAGCAATGATGACTGGTGAGTACATTGGATTACTTCCAGATTACATGGCAAAAGAGCAAGGTGTAAGTTTAGGTTTAGTGCCTATAGCTAATGGCAACCTATATAAATTTGAGCATGAACTCTTTGTTATGAATGGGAAAAATACTCGATTAAACCCAGTGTTGCGTCATTGCATTAAAGAGATTTCTCATTTTGTCTGCGAAAGCCAGCATTAACTGGCTTCGTATTTAAGAGGGTCGGTTTTTCCATTCACTTCGAATGCTTCTAATCTTTCTTGGCATGCACCACATTGCCCACAGGCTAATTCTCGACCATTGTAGCAGGTCCAAGTTTGGCTATAGTCTAACCCCATACGCAAACCGTCTGCGAGGATTTCACCTTTGTCGTTAGTTAAATAAGGCGTACAAATATCAACGGCTTCGTAGTTTGCTATTTGACTGACGTCGTTCATTTTTTTGACAAACTCAGGGCGGCAATCTGGGTAAATAGCATGATCACCAGAGTGAGCACCGTAAAATACTTTATTGGCGCCAATACTGACTGCATGGCCTATAGCTAAAGATAGCAAAATCATATTTCGGTTTGGCACAACCGTAGATTGCATGCTTGGTTCTTCATAATGCCCTTCGGGAATGGGAATGTCAGAAGTTAGAGATGAACCCGCAAGTAACTGATTTATAGACGTAATATCAACAAGTGTATGTTCTATATTTAATGAGCGACAAACGTTTTCTGCGTACTTTAGTTCTTTACTGTGACGCTGACCGTAGTCGAAAGATAAGGCACAAGGTTTCAAACCTTTAGATAGTGCGTGGTGCAGAACGGTAAATGAATCCATTCCTCCGGAATAGATAATGACAGCTTTATCACTCATACTGGTACTCTTGATGGAATTTATGCGCATTTTACGAGATCCTTGGTAAAATCCCAAATTAAGTATAAAAATTAAATGGTAAATTAAGCGAGCATCATGTTACCAATCAATGAAATGTTTGAGACAATCCAAGGGGAAGGTGTACACACAGGCGTACCTTCTATCTTTGTTCGGTTGCAGGGTTGTCCTATTGGGTGTGCGTGGTGTGACACTAAACACACATGGGATGTGACAGAAAATTTAATCACTGATTCAACAAGTGTCATTGCGAAAAAAGAGGATACTCCGAGCTTTTTCAAAAGCTCTGTGAGTGAATTATTGTCCTTGTTTTCATCACAAGGTTACGCGGCTAAGCACGTTGTAATAACAGGGGGCGAGCCCTGCATGTATGATCTTGTCGAACTAACCACATCACTGTATCAGGCTGGGTATTCGGCTCAGATTGAAACAAGCGGCACATTTGAAATTAAATGCCATGAAGATACCTGGGTGACTGTTTCACCTAAGGTAGGAATGAAGGGTGGCTACAAAGTACTGACTAGTGCAATGAACAGAGCCAATGAAATTAAGCACCCTGTGGCGAAAGAAAGTCATATTGAAGATCTAGATGCATTGTTAGCACTAAGAGACCTACCGATTAAACATGTTTGTTTACAACCCATTAGCCAGCAAAAAAGGGCAACAGACCTTGCAATTCGAACTTGTATAAAAAGAAACTGGCGGCTCTCATTACAAACTCATAAATATTTGGGTATTGCGTAACCAAAGGGATCCATATGCATTATTTCATTAACGTCTGTGTTTATTCGTTGTTATTTGTTTTTTCGGGAGCCGCATGCTCGGCGGTTTGGACTATTCATTACCCTAAGGCACTTACTGCTGACGATAGAAGAAACGATTACCCGCTAGCGGTTCTTACGTTAGCACTAGATAAAACAGGAGTGCGTTATGAACTTGTGCCTTCGGATAAGATTCTTAGTCAAGGTAAAGCGGTAAGGCAACTCAAAGAAAACCGTGATATCAATGTGTTTTGGGGTATGACAGACAAAGAAAGGGAAGATGACTTACTCCCTATACGTATACCTTATGACAAAGGTTTGATTGGCTGGCGTGTTATGCTGATCAGAGATGAGAATAAAAAAAACTTCAACAGATTAACTAGTTTGCGATCCTTGCTGCGATATACGGCAGTACAAGGTAAAGACTGGCCGGATACCAAAATATTACAATCCAATGGTTTTAACGTAAAAACGACCAATGGATTCAATGATGCGTATAAGTCTTTAAGACAGGGGGAAGGCGATTTTTTTCCTAGGTCTGTTATTGAAATTACATCAGAATTGAAGACATTAGGAAATGATTCAACGCTTCTTCTAGATGATAAGCTAGTTTTGCAGTATCCAGCTGCATCGTATTTTTTTGTTAATAAATCAAATTTAACGTTGGCAAAACTCATTGATACTGGGCTGCGTAGAGCGATAGAGTCTGGAGAGTTTGATCGCTTGTTTAATAACTACTTTGGTGGTGTTATTACTGATTTGGGCTTGGCTGAACGCCAAATTTTTAGACTGTCTAACCCGATTATGCCAAAAGAATCACCTATTAATAATGCGTCACTTTGGTTTGAACTTGAGCCTAAATAACCTTGTAACAGTACGATTTAACTAGAGACTTCGTTAGAGATAAAATTCAACTAACTAACGAAGTTAAAATGCCAAAGATAAACTTAACAACAGAATTTAAACGAGAATGTGCTGAGCTAGTCATTCTCCATGTTTACCGACAGGAGCAGCGCCAATAGATTGTGGCGAGTTCGTTTTATAATCAAAAAAGACGGTACTACAAATTGGTTAATATTTCACCTAATGAATATGAGATGAAATATTCAAATAGAGAAAAAGCCGGTAGAGCAAGGCTTTACCGGCTTTTTGATATCGAATGAAATCCGATGAAATGGTAATGGGCAGATTACATCATGCCGCCCATACCACCCATTCCGCCCATACCACCCATGTCTGGTGCGGCTGGTGCTTCGTCCGCTGGTAATTCAGCAACCATAGCTTCAGTAGTAATCATTAAGCTAGCGATTGATGATGCAAACTGAAGTGCGCTACGAGTGACTTTAGTTGGGTCTAGGATACCCATCTCAAGCATATCACCGTAAGTGTCGTTACCTGCGTTGTAACCGAAGTTACCTTCGCCGCCTTTCACTTCATTTGTTACTACAGATGCTTCTGCACCGGCATTTGAAGAGATTTGACGAAGTGGCGCTTCCATTGCACGAAGCGCAAGTGCAACACCGTGAGTTTGGTCTTCGTTGTCACCAGTAAGGCCTGCAATTTTTGCAGCAGCGCGAACAAGTGCAACACCACCACCAGGTACAACACCTTCTTCAACGGCAGCGCGTGTTGCGTGAAGTGCATCTTCAACACGGGCTTTCTTTTCTTTCATTTCAACTTCAGTTGCAGCACCAACTTTAATCAACGCAACACCGCCCGCTAATTTAGCAACACGTTCTTGCATTTTTTCACGGTCGTAATCAGAAGTAGATTCTTCGATTTGTGCACGAACTTGGTTAACGCGATCAGAGATTTGAGCTGCTTCGCCCATGCCATCAATGATTGTGCTGTTGTCTTTAGACACTTGAACACGCTTTGCTGAACCTAAGTC